>CAYHOR010000014.1:0-10514 GCA_964358235.1 Candidatus Woesearchaeota archaeon | reverse complement strand
TTTTATAATCAAAGATATTCTCAAGATTATAATGAAAAATAAAGAATACTGGTTCAAACGCAAGTTGTATGGATGGGGCTGGGTTCCTGTAACATGGCAAGGATGGTTAGTAACTTTAGCTCTTATTATTTTTGTTACATTCATAGCAGTAGTTTTTCTGACTAAAGGAAAGTTAATAGAATATTTTGTTTCTTTAATATTTGCTATTGCAGTTTTAATGTACATTGCTTACAAAACTGGAGAGAAACCTAGATGGAGTTGGGGACGTTAATAATAAAATTTATATAATATTAAAATAATTAGGTTAATATGAAATATAACGAAGATGACTTTGAACTTAATGATAAAACTAAAAAAGAACTTCAAATATCTAGAGAACAAGCTAAAAAAGGAAAACTATATTCTTTAGAACAAATAAAACGAGAATCTAAAATTATTTAAAATAAATATAAGGAATTTAAGATTATGAGTGAAGAAATTGATCGTTGGATAAAGTATATGAAAGAAAATCCAAATACTTGGAGAAAGATTCATAACAACTTTATTGATGCACAATTTCTAAAAGCAAATGATTTTGTTCAAAGAATGTTAAAAGAACCTAATGGCAAAGAAAGATTGCTGAAAATCTATAATATCCAAAATAAAAATGTCTTTTCCGAATAGATAAAATTATTAATCAAAAGCAAATTAATCTTTTTATGAGAATACTAACACAAGAGCATATGCAGTATATTCTTAGGGCTGCAGAAGTTGCAAAAGAGTCTACTTGTTTAAGATCTAAATGTGGTTCTGTAATTGTTAAAGATGGAGAAATTATAGGTGAAGGATTTAATTCTCCTCCTGGAAATAGTTCTGGAAGATGTTCTTGTGAAAAAGATAGTTATCATAAAAAAGTTACGGATAAGACTTGTTGTATTCATGCAGAACAAAGAGCTATATTTGATGCACTAAGTAATAATTCTGATAAGATTAAAGGTGCGATATTATTTTTTATAAGATTAGATCCTGAAGGGAATATAAGCAATGCAGGAAAACCTTATTGTACTATTTGTTCCAAAAGTGCTTTAGACGTAGGAATTAAAGAATTTGTTTTATTATATGAAGAAGGATTAGTTGCTTATGAAACTGAGGAATATAATTTATTGTCTTATGAGTTTAATGGAGAATAATTTCACTTTTACTTTAATCTTCCGAGAATACACCAATGATCTCCCTTATCTTTATGTAAAGAGAGTATTTGAAAATTTTTGAAATCTTTTCGGATTAATACTTTTGTATAAATAAAATGTGGTAATCCTTTTTCTAATCCATCAAGAGGTATATAAGTTCGTGCTTCTGGCATCTCAAATTTTGATGCTCTTCCTTTATATTTATTAGCAGATATAGTAATGAATATAATTCCTTTATGTTTCAAAACTCTCTCTATTTCTGATATACAAAATTTAATTTTATTATGAAAATTGTGATGAATAACTTGAGTTGATATTATTGCGTCAAAAAAACTATCTTTAAAAGGGAATTTTTCATAACAGGAATGTTCTTTAAGTTTTGCAGAAAGATTTTTTTCTTTAATCCATTTTTTTGTAATTTTTAATGCAGATTTCGAAACATCCGTAGCATAAACATCAAAACCTTGTTTGGCAAGAAGAACTGTATGCCTTCCAGTACCACAACCCAGATCAAGAACTTTATTGACCTTCTCTTTCTTCAAAAGAGACATAACTTTTTGCATATCTTCCTGAATTTCTAAGAAAAATTTTCCACTTTTTTTAAATATTGATTCCCAATCAGCCATAATAGTTTCTAAGATTATGAAGTTAATAAATTTTTGTAAATTTTAATTAATAATAATTTCACTTTTACTCAAAGCAGTTTTAATTAATTCATCATAATTAAGTCTGTTAAGTTCTTCTATAACTTTATCAGGATTAGATTTAGTAATTGGATGTTTTGGTCCTAATAAACAACAAATCTCTGGGCCTTTAGAAGTTTCATAAGTTCCTATTTCTTTTCCAATGTTCATTATTTCTAATTTATCGTAAGTCAATAATGGTCTAAGGATTGTTAATTTAATTGGTTTTGTGATAGATTCTAAATTGGTTAATGTTTGACTAGAGACTTGTGCTAAATTTTCTCCGGTAATCAAGAATTCTGCATTTTCTTTTTGTGCAATTATTTCTGAAGCTTTTAACATTAATATTTTTGTAAGAACAAAGTAATATCTTTCATTACAATTTTTTACAGTTTCATTAAACATATCAGCAGCAGGAATTAAATATAGTTTTTTTAGTTTTAAAATTTTCGCCAAAGTTTTTACTTTTTCTATTTCTTTTTCATCAGTCAATGGAATTTGGTGAAAATGAACTGCAATAATATCTAGTTTAAGTTTTAGTAAATGGATTGCTACTGCGGAGTCAAATCCTCCTGAGAGTAATGCTATTGCTTTTTTCATTGTAAACTCTTATATAATTTTAATACTCTTTCTTTATATTCATTTAAATTTTTTCTTGTTAAGTATTTATCTATTGATTTTTCTAATGTTTCAGGATTAATATCTCTGAATAACTGCATTGCTTTTGGTCCCAAAGTAAAACCTAATTTTAGACTATGATAAAGAGCTCTTACTGGAGCGTCAAGATAATTATTATTAATATCAACTTCTTTCGATTTTATTCCATCAACAGTGCTAATATCATAAAGAATGTTATTTGTTAAATCGAAAGCTAAAGAACTTGTTGTTAAATCCAAAAAATTTAAACGTTCTTCCAAAGTTTTAAATCGTGTTTCATTAATTACACACAACAAAGGAGTTAAATCTAATTCAAAACTTGACATTGGTGACCATTTGATATATCCAAATTTATTTGTTGCTAAATTTTCTTTTCCAAGCATTAGTAACTCAAAATCCATTTCCTCATCAGAATTATCGAACATTAAATCAAAATCTTTTGAAGAAATATCTTCATTATTAATATATTTAATTAAAGCATCTCTAACTGTTCCACCAAACAAAAATATTCTTTTATTTCTACAAAGAGGATCTTCTAAAATTTGAATCAAAAATTCTAAATGTTGATGATTAATTAAGTAAGATCTAACAGCTTGTGAATATTCATGTTCTGAATCATAAATTTGCATAAAAATGATTTCATAATTTCTATTTATAAATTCAATAGTATTTTTCTTCAAATATTCTTTTCTGGACGTCCATGTTTGTAATCTGAGAGGCCATGAATTTTGCTTGTTTTGTAGCGTAGTCGACTATGTCATCGTAAGTTTCGGATTCAGAGATTGGAAGTTCGATATGGTTAATTTCTTTTTCTTTTAGATATTGTTTTATTTGTTCATCAATTTCTTTCTGCCACTTTCTATCAACGGATCTTATTCCATCATCAATCAAACCAAATGGCGAAACTGGTGTTTTGAATAAAAAATTGTAAGATTTTGAATGATGCAAGACAAAAGGTTCAATCCATGTAGGGATAGTTTGTTGCTCTTTTTCATAAGCTTGAACTGCATAAATAAAATTATCCACCACGCTTCTGTCACAAATAACAAAATCGTAAATGTCTTGATATTCTCTCTCTAATTGAACTTGATTAAGAAGAATCCAGTTTTGAGCCATCACGTTTCCGTGCTGTGATTTGAAGTATGGACAAGAAGTTGCCATTTCTCTGATAATACCTACGGATTTTCCTTTAGCTTTGAGAACGCCTGCTAGAAAGTAAACTAATGTAGTCTTAAAAGTTCCATGTGAGCCTATTACTGCGATTTTCATTGCAAATACTCCGTTAAATCTTTAGGTTTAGTAAAACATCTTCTACATCTTGTGACATAACTAATTTTATCTGAAACTTGATCATCAGAACTAAGATTTACAGCAATATCTCCAGTTATGTTTGTAGGACCAAAATATGCTGGAAGAATTAGTCCTGTTTTTTTATCTTTATTTCCATTTTCTACTAAATAAATTAATTTTTGATCTATTGGAATTTTAGTTCTTAATAAATCTAAAAGTTCTTGCCTTTTATTAAATGGAGTATTAACAATTAATTGATTGTAGAAACCTTGAGGTTTAGCACCAGATCTTTGACAGTCACATTTTCTAAAATAATAATTAATCTTTTCTGCAGAATGTATTAAATCTGCAAGCACTGGAAAAACTTTTCCGCCATAATCAAATTTTAAACAGTCTAAATTAACATCAATGCCACTTTTTAATAGACCGTAAACTACTGCAACAATTGGACCAGAAACAAACATATGCGAATCTACAAAAGTTACAAGTTTTTTTTCTCTAGCTAAATCCAATACTTCAAAAGGATTATCATAAGGTACAATTTTACTTCCTGCAGAAACACTCGATCTTGCTCTTGTTTGCCCTGAATCATCTATATTATCTCTAATTGAAACTCCTGGTTGAATAACTAAAACAGGCTCATTTAAATTATGTAATCTTTGATTAGAATCTGATATTACTTGATGAGTTTTCCCACCGCCCATTCCTCCAGTATAAATTCTTAATAAACCATGAAACTTAATTTTTTTCATTAAATCAAGTTTTCAAGAAAGTGAATTTATAAACAATTATATAACGCAACATAGTAAATTTATTATAATAGTAAAATAGAATTAATCATATGAAACTAGTACTTCTGGGAAAACCATCATCAGGAAAGGGAACGCAGGCTAAGATTTTAGCTGAGATTTTAAAATTAAAACATATTTCTACTGGTGATTTGTTAAGAGAAGAGGTTGCTAAAGGGAGTCCTATAGGAAAACAAGCTAAAGAATTTATGGATAAAGGGATGTTAGTTTCCGATAAACTAATTATTGATTTATTGAAATTAAGATTGCCTAAAGAGAATTATATTTTAGATGGGTTTCCAAGGACTTTAATACAAGGTGAAGAGTTGGACAAGATTGTTAAATTAGATTATACTATTGATGTTGATTGTTCAGACAGTTTAATTTTGAAAAGAATTTCTGCACGAAGAATATGTTCAAGTTGCGGGGCGATTTATGGATTGACTATACGTTCAGATAAACCAAATATATGTAATAAATGTAATGGAAAATTAGTACAAAGAGCTGATGATAATGAAGAGACTATGAAAAAAAGGTTGAAAGTTTATGAAGAGCAAACCAAACCATTGATTGATTTTTATAAGAAGAAAGGATTATATTTCAAAGTAAATGGAGAACTATCTCCGAAAGAAGTTCAAAAGATTATAATAGAAAAGATTAAATAGATTATTTCTTATTATTTTATTATGGCAGAAATTATTACTCCCAAAAGAGGGGCATTGTTTTCAAGCAGTCCTGTTTCTACTACTCCTGTTATGAAGAATAACGAAATACCCAAACCTTCGGAAATAATTCAACCTTCTATTAGTTTTTTTAAAAGTAAAAAGTTTTATGCAATCCTTGGAGTGCTGTTCATTGCTATTGTATTGATTGTTGTAGTATTAATGATAGGAACTGAGTATAATGAAGAAGTTGTGGCAAAGACTGGATTATTTTTACCTGTTTTTTTAAGAAGATTTTTTAGGTGACATTGAAGCTAGTTGTTTGTGAACTTTTTGTTCAATGTTTGTGTTTATAATCTCTGATAATATTACATTTGTCAATTAAATCACTCTCTTTATTTTAAATCATATTTTTTTATTTATAAATCTTGCTAATAATTAATTTTAAACCTAAGGGAAAGTTTATATTATGATCATAACAGTTTACAAAAAAAGTTAAAAATTCTTCAGATATTATTTTTAAAATCTGCAGGAGACAGGATTTGAACCTGCGAACCCACTAAGAGAGCAGATTTTGAGTCTGCCGCATTTGACCGCTTTGCTACTCCTGCAATATTAAAAGAGAAAAATAGAAAGTTTATAAAGATTACTAAGAGAAAACTTTTCAATTAATAATCTAAGGTTAGATTAAGAGTTTTATCCACATGAGACCCTATTTGCTGCAATAAAAGGTCATTTTCATCAGTTGAAATGATAATAGAGTTTAAATTTTGGGATTTAACTTTTTTGATAAAATATTTAGAAAAATTTAACACTTCATCATGACTATGGCAAAGAGATAAAGAATTTATAGAATCTAAAATAAAGAAAGAGGAATTTTTTTGTTTAATTTTATTTGATACAGCTAAGGATAATTTTTTTAGATCCAATGAATTCAAGAAACAACAGTTAGGGACATCAAATTCATTTTTTGTAACTCCATCAATCAAAAAAAGTCTTTTAGTGTCAAATTTAAAAGTTTCAATTAGATTATTATAAGGCCTATTAAGGCTAATATATGTTCCAGGATCTTTAGATATATCCAAAAAATATTTTATTAAGAATGATGTCACTTCATGATGTTGTTGATGATGAACAATTAATAATATAATAGAATTTTTAGGAATAGTTTCTAAACCTTTCTTTAAAGTTTCAAGCATAAGATTAATAATAAATCTAAGTTTAAATATATTTACCGAAAGTTTTATATGGGTTTCAGCCTATTTTAAGGTTAATGAATTCAGATAAGAAGGTGATATTAAGTATTGTTTTAGTAATATCTGCAATTATAATATTTTCTTGGCAACCAGGATTTACAGGTTATTCAATTATCGAAGATTCTAAAGATTTAACTGTTGATAATGTTTTGCCTGGAGAAATTGTTCAATCAAAAATAAGTTTTTCTTTAGACAACGAAGAATCAATTATTGTTGATATTGAAGTTGATGGGGATGTTAAAAATTGGATAGTTTTTACTGAAGAAGAATATATTTTATTGCCATATGAAGACAGAAAAATTAATTTTTATATAAATGTACCTTCTGATACTGAAGAAGGAGAATATTCTGGTAAAATATTAGTAATTGATCAAAACAAAGAATCATTTATAGATAACCAAATAATAGAGTATTTCACTATTAATATTATTGTAAGTCCTAATCAAATTAAAGGAGCAAGAGTAAATAGTTTACAAATATATGATTCTGAAATTGAAGAAGAAGTTTATTTTAAAGCATATATTGAAAATATTGGAAATACTCCACAAGATTACGAAGCAACATTAGAAATTTATAATTCTATTGGACAATTTTTGTATTCTAAGGAGTATAATTTGAATTTATTAGGATATGAAAATAAAGCCATTATTGGAAAAATTGAAAATGAATTAACTGAAGGAAATTATTATGCTAGAATGCTAATAGAAAATGATGGAAAAAGTGACAAATTTCAAATTGTTGGAGATAATGAATTAAAAATCAATGGAGAAATTAAGTATGTTAATTTAGATGTAAGTGAAGAGAATGTAAAGACAAGAGTTTATTTTTATAACACAGGAGATAAAGTTTGGGAAGGTTCAATACAAGGAAGTTATGAAGAAAAAGAGTTTGAAACTGAAAGTCAAATAGTATTTCCTAATGAATATAAAGAGTTTGAATATAATTTCAAGAATAGTGATGAAAGTTATGCTTTAAATCTTGAAGGAGTTTCTGGAAATATTGTTTTAGATGAGGAAGAAAAAAAAGTTTTAGCAGTTAAAGGAATAAATTTTGAATCAAATATATATCTTATTTTCATAGGATTAATATTTTTATTAATTGTATTACATTATGTTTTTACAAGGAAAAGTTTAAATAGTTAAGTCACTTAGTGATATATCATAAGGTGATATAAACGTTTAAAGCACACATAAAACTGATAGTATTGAAAGAGCTGAAAGAAAAGAGCAAATCAGGATATGATTTAATGAAAAATCTTTCAGAATGTGGAGAAAGCACTTCACCAGGTTATATTTATCCGTTATTAAAAAATTTAAAAGAAAAAGAATTTATCTCGTTTAAACAAGTAGATAGAAAAAAGATATATTCTATTACCATTAAAGGAAAAAAACTATTAGAAGATTTATGCAAAAATAAAGAAGAAATGTTTTCTAAAATGATTTCAATTGCTGATGATAAAGAAAAAAAAGAATTCTTCAAAATTAAAAAAGATATTGAATGTATGCATTGCAATAAATTATTACAAAAATTTCACAAGACTTTGTTTATAGTGTATTCAAAAAATAAAGGCAAAGTGGATATAATATTAGAACAGGCTATCAAAAAAATGGAGGCTTTATGAGCAATTCTATCATCAAAATTGAAAATGCCTGGAAAATTTACAAAATGGGAGATGTTGAAGTTCCAGCAATCAAAGGAATAAATATTGATATCAAAAAGGGAGAATTTGTCTCTATTGTTGGTAAATCTGGCAGTGGTAAAAGTACAACGTTAAACATGATTGGATGCTTAGATATTCCTACAAAAGGTAGCATTTACTTGGACGGGCAAAATATTGCACATTTAGATGAGGCCACTTTAGCAAAAATTAGAGGGAAAAAAATTGGATTTATTTTTCAGACGTTTAATTTAATTCCTAGTTTGAATATTGTTGAAAATGTTACAATGCCAATGATATTTCAAGATGTAAAAGAAGAAGAAAGAGAGAAAAGAGCAATGGAGTTGTTGGAGCATTATTAGGAACTATGTTTGCTTATTCAGTTGAAGGAATTGCAACTTTAGCTAGTTATGGTTATTTGAAAATTTCTATTGTATGGAGTGTGATAATATTTTCTTTAGTGTTTGCATTTGTTGTGGGTGTTATTAGTGGTTTATATCCTGCTTATAGAGCTGGAAAATTAAGTCCAGTCGAAGCTTTAAGGTATGAATAGGATTAAAATAATTTATTCAAATATTCATTTTTTAATTTTATTAAAATTTTTTCTTTCAATTCTTTAGAAATGTTCAATCTATTTACTTCATTATCCCAGTCTACATTTGGAAGTTTTGTTAGAGTACTTGTAAATTTTCTATTTGATAATAAAATTTGTTTTTCAATTTCTTTGGCTTTTTCTGAGTTAAACAATTTTATAGCTTTTAATTTAGAAATAGAATTTGATCCTGATTTTAGGAGTAAAGGAATGTTATCAATACGATCTTCCCAAATTCCACATTGAATGTCTAATTTAGGAAAATTAATTCTTAAATTTGAAATCCACCAAGCTTGTTCTTCTTTAGAAGGAATTTTAGAGTTTGCAAAAGAAGTATTTTTTTCAGGAATTAAACTATAAACATGAATTTTATTTATAGAATATTTTTTTATAAATTCTTTTAATAATACAAAATCTTCTTTAGTTTCTCCTAAACCTATAATAAAAGTCATAGCCATTTTAAGATTTAATTTTGAAGCAGAAACAAACATTTCTTCATAAGGTTCAATAGGTTTAGATGGACAAATTTTTTTATGTAATTCAGGATTAATAGTTTCAATAGAACCAACTATTCCTTTTATATAAGGAGAAAATTTTATTAATTGATCTTTTGATAAAGGACCAATTGAAAGCCAAACTTTTTCATTCAAAATTTCGTGAATATTTGATAACAATTCTTGGAGTTCATCTTCAGAATAAGATCCTATACCACCAGTAATAAAACCTATATCCCATCCTAAATTTTTTGAAATAATTACTTCTGCAAGAATTGATTCATTAGATCTTCTAGTTTCTCTGGGTTTCTTGTTTTTTGGTTGAGTACTCATATAACAGAATTTACAATCACCTATAGCACAACCCCAGCTAAAAAAGATAGCTCTTTCAAAATTAGTAACAGGCGGAAAGTTTTCCAAGTAAACTTTGTTAGCTTTGTCAATCAGTGAAGATAGCTCTAAATCCATATTAAATGGGTTTTAAAAGAGATTAATAAAGGTTTAGGCAATCAATCTATTGGTTGAAAAAACACAAAAACAGGGTTAAAAAAGCATTTAGAAACATTTAAAAAGCATTATTTAGTATTCAAAATTATGTCTAAGTACAAAATTATATATGATAAGAAACTATGTATTGGATGCGATGCTTGTGTATCTGTTTGTCCAGAGAATTGGGAATTAATCGAAAAAAATGGTGATATGAAAGCAAAACCTAAGAAATTAGAAATTTCTGAAGAAGAGTATGATAGTAATATTGAAGCGGCTAATATTTGTCCAGTTGAATGTATACAAATTGAAAAGATAAAAATAAAAAAAAGAACTGCTCCAGATGATGATGATTTTGGAATTGAAGAAGAAGAAGAAGATTTAGAAGAAGACTACTGATTAAATTCTTTAATAACATTAAAAGAATATCTAGAATTTTCCATTATTGTTTCTTCTTTGTTATCTTTATAGAATAATTTTATTTGTTTAACTTTAACTTTTGCGTCTTTTGTATATATTATATCCATATGAACAGCCTCAGAAGGATCTTTAAAATCTTTTACACTTACTGAACCACCCATATAGTCATTATAGCCATAGGCCCAGTGCATACCTTCAATTTTTTCATCTTGTAAAATATTATTTATGAACACTGCTTTATCATTGCAACCCAGACCAAATTCTGCAATATTACCTCTAACAGGATCTTCTTTGAAATATTTCTGCATTTGCCTACCTTTAGGAGAATCTGTAATAACATCAGTAATTCTATTTTCTTTT
>CAYHOR010000013.1:0-10575 GCA_964358235.1 Candidatus Woesearchaeota archaeon | reverse complement strand
ATATTAGTAACCCTGCCTACTAATTCTCCATTAATAAAATTAGCAATTCTACCTAAAGCCAAGGCTATCAAAGTAGGTATAGCTAATATGTCTGCAACCTTCCAAACATTAACTTTCTTCTTTCTGCAATATATCCATCCTGCAATAAAAGCTCCGACTAATCCTCCATGGAAAGCCATCCCTCCTTGCCAGAAATATAATATTTTAATAGGATCATTCCAATAATAACTCAAATCCCAGAATAAAATATGAAATACTCTAGAACCTATCAATACTCCAACCATAACCCAAAAAGATAAATCATTAACTTCATCCTTGTTTAATCCTAATAACTCTCTCTTCTTCATCAAGAACCATATAGTCAACAAAAATCCAATTACATATACTAAACCATAATATCGAATATCGAAACCAAATAAACTTGCAATAACAGGATTCAAATTATGCACCCACATACTGCAGATAATTCTAAATATCTATATAAATCTGATTATTACTCTCTAGTAAACCTAATTCATCGTCTAAAAAAGCGTAAACTTTAAATACTCCTCTCGTCTATAACAGAATATCAAAAAATGAGGTGAAAAAATATGGCAAAAGTTTTATGCAAATGTGGAGTTAAGAGAGAACCTGGCTACTTATACTTTGTAAACAAACAAGGTGATGCAGCTAGAGTTAAAATGAAAAGACCTGGTATGAAGGGTGGATTCAAACAAGAAGTAGTAGCAAAGTGTGGAATCAAAAGAGAATCCGGTATGCTATACTTCGTTGATAAACAAGGTAATGTCGCTTGTGCTGCTATGGCTAGAGGCGGTAGAAAAAAGAAAGCTGTTAAAAAAGCAGTTAAGAAAAAAAGATAAATTCTTTTTTATTATTTTTTTCAAATTAAATATTAGTTAAAACAAGAATAAAACTAGTATTCTCATTAGCTTTTAAAGAATGAATTACATTTTCTTTCATATAAATAAACACTCCAGAAGACATAATAATTTCTTTTTTCTCTAAAACAAAAATACCCTCTCCTTCGATTACATAAACAAATCCTTGTTTTGTAGAAGTATGTTCTGATATTTCTGTTCCTTTAGTCATGCAGAACAAAGTAATATTCAATTTACTATTTTTAATTATTTCTTTACTTAAAACTCCTTTTTTTGAATATTCAATCAACTCTTGTAGGTTTTCAATCATGTTTAAGTTCTTCTAGAAATGCAGAGTATTTTTCTTTATCTTTGATTAATTCTTTTTCAACTTGTTTGAATTTATCTAATATTCTAACTTTTATTTTTTCATTAAATGCTTCATCCATCATAGGGTATAAAATATTATCTTCTTTGAAGATATGTTCTTTAAGTAATTGTGAATATCCTCTCGCATTTTGAAGTATTTTACTTTTGTTTTCTTCTTTAATTCCAATCTCTAATTCTTTGATATAATTTCTTCCTAAATCATGTTCATGTAACATCTGATCTACTGGATTACAATGTACACAACCTTCTTCTGCACATATATTGAATTCTTTAAACAAGATATTTTCCTCTTTAGCATGATGAAACTTATCAGCATACCCTCTAACAAAATCAATAATTTGACTTAAATAAATTTTATCTATTTTGTTTTCAGATTGAATAGAATCACATTCTTTAAGTAATGCATTGATTACTTTTAATATATTTTTATGTTCATCTGAAAGAATTTTTAATGCTGTTTCCATATTATTCATATTCAATTTAAACTATTTAAATATCTTATGAAGTTATTTTCTTATTCAAATAATTCTTGAAAGAAATCAATAATTTCACTAATTGTATTTTGAATAATACCTTCACCACTACCAGCATCATCTCCAAACTCTGAAGTAGAATCTTTACACTCCACAGAAACTATACATTCAAAACCTTCTCCAGAATCACCCATAACTGGTGAACCATAACAATGCTCACAAGTATTACAAGCAGATTTTTCTTCTTCTAATTCTTCTTCACCTAAACAAGGTCCAGCATATAATGACACACACTGAGCAGCACATTGTTGACAAACATCTCCACCAGTTTCTCCAGAAGCACTTGCACCACAAATTAAACCCGGTTCAATTGCATTAACACATTCAGTGATACAAACTTGTTCTTCACTCATTCCTTCCATTGATGGTGCTTTTATCATTCCACACTGTTCATCACAAATAGGTCTCATAGAATCTTGGCAATCAAAATCATAAATAGCACAATCGGCATAAATACAATCTTCAACACAAGCTTCCTCAGGGGTAGCAGCAATATGCTCTTCTATACTACACGCATTCATACAACTTGTACTATATTGTGAAGTACACTTAGCATCACTCAAATCCTCACAATATTGTTGCATACAAGGCATCATACAATCAATTTCTTCTTGAGGAATTCCAAATTCTTCAACAGTTTTTCCAGTTATACCAGAAAAATAAACTTCATTTAAACTAAACCCCAATAATATAATGAAAACAATTGTAATTACAACTAAAACTTTATTCATATTTTATTCTAATATGTTTTAATTTATATATTTAACTAAAAAATACAATCTCTATGTACACATCCACCGGAATATTCTTCATGAACTCTAGTATGCCCTTTAACATGTTTACCTAAATACAAAACTTGTTTATCTTTAGAACCATATTTGTAAATAGTAATTCCTTTGCATTTCATTTTCCAAGCTAACATATAAGCTCTTTTGATGTCTCCAATTGAAGCCTCAGAATGTAAATTTATCGTCTTTGAAACAGCATTATCTACTTCTGATTGGAATGTTGCTTGCATTTTTATATGCCCCTCTAGGGGGATATCTAAAGCTGTAACAAATAATTCTTTGATATCTTTAGGCAAATTCTTTATTCCTTGTATTGATCCTTGAGATGAAACTTCTATTAGCAATTCTTTGCTATACAATCCTCTATAACGAACATAATTTTCAAACATTTTGTTAGTTTCTAATAACTCTCCAACTGAAGATTCTCTAATATAAGCCAACCCAAATAAAGGCTCAATGCCAGATGACGTGCCAGCAATCAAACTAATGCTTCCAGTAGGTGCAATAGCCAATAGAGTTGCATTTCTTCTTTTCTTCTTCAAATTACTTTTTTTATAATTGCTAAATTCTCCTTTTTCTTTAGCTAACTTTTCAGAAGTTTCTTCAGCATGTTTTCTAATAAACTTAATAATTTCTTTTGTCAAAGCAATAGCCTCTTCAGAATCATACTTTACTCCTAATTCTATTAACATATCAGCAAATCCCATTACACCTAATCCTATTTTTCTATTTGCCAAACACATTTTTTCAATTTCTTTTGTAGGATATTTGTTGACAGAAATAACATCATCTAAAAATCTTACTCCAATAGAAACAGCATTAGCTAATTTAGGCCAATCAATATTTTTTCCATGAACCATATGTGACAAATTTACTGATCCTAAAACACATGCTTCATTTGATAACAAATCACTTTCACCACAGGGATTTGTAGCTTCAATTAATCCTAACTTTTTCAAACAATGTTTTCTATTAATCTCATCTAAAAACAAAATCCCAGGATCACCAGTCTCCCAAGCATTCGTGCAAATATAATCAAACAACTCTCTAGCTTTAACACTTTTAACTTTTTTACCTTTATAATTTTTTAACCAAAATTCTTTGTCATGTATAACAGCGTTCATAAATTCATCAGTAACCCCAACAGAAACATTGAAATTATTTAACCCTCCATGAACTTTTTTTCCAACAAACTCAAAAATATCTGGATGATCAACTCTTAATACGCCCATACTAGCTCCTCGTCTTACACCGCCTTGTTTTATTACATCCGTTGTTTTGTCAAAAATTTCCATAAATGATACAGGACCAGAAGCATATCTTTTTGTTGAATCAATCATACTTCCTTTTTCTCTTAATTTAGAAAATGAATATCCAACACCCCCACCGCTCTGAAATATTTTAGCAGAATTTTTCAACGAATCAAATATCTCTTCTATTGAATCTTCAACTGGTAAAACAAAACACGCTGCTAATTGCCCTAACTTATTTCCAGCATTGACTAAACACGGCGTATTAGGCAAGAAATCTAATGAACACATCAAATTATAATACTTTTCTTCCCATTCTTTTTTATTTTTTTCACATGATGAAACATGCTTTGCAACTCTTCTAAACATCTCTTCTGGAGTCTCAATGATATTTCCTAAAGAATCTCTTTTCAGATATCTCTTTTTTAAAACTGTCAACGCATTCTCTGATAACTCCAAACTATTATCTTTTCCAAAATAATTTTTTAATTCTTGAACAACTTTGTGTTTGTCATCATGTAAAATATAAGCTCTTGCAACTGAATTCATTCTTTTTTTAATCAACACATCTTCAATAACATTTCTTATATCTTCAGTCGATAAAACTACATTTTTATATTTATTCTGCAAAAATTCTTCAACACTTTTGGCAATATCAGAACTATTATCTTCTACTTTTAATTCTTTCATAACTTTGTTTAAAGAATTCTTAATTTTATAAATACTAAAAGCCTCTAATTTTCCATCCCTCTTTTTTACTTGAGAAAGCATTATAACTCTTTAAAGCAGAGAAATTTAAATAACTTCTGCTTCATTTTCCCCTCCAATATTTTTTGTCAAAGCTAATCCATGAATGTCAAATATTTGTGTATATAATAGATAAAGCTCTTTGGGCTCATATGTTTCTTTCTTAATATCCTCAATATTTTTTCCAAAAGATTCCAATTCTTCAATGCTAAAAGCATAATATAGTTTATATATTTTTTTTAAGAGTTCATTGAGTCCTTTTAAACCTTTTAAATATTTTTTTTCAAGACTTGCTTTTGCAACTTCTTTATAACTATCTCCTATATTTTCTAATTGTTCAACAAAAGCATATTGAAGGCAATCTCCTTGTCTTTTGTTTAGATATCTTCTTGCACTATCTGCCAGTCTATTTACTTGATCATCTTTGTGTATAAGCTCTGTAATCTTAGCTTTGTCTTGATTTTCAATAGCCTCAATAAGTTCATCGCCAATAACCTGTAAAGTAAAAAAAATTTGTTTAACAAGAGTATCAACATCAATAGTATCTAATTCTGCAATTCGTTGAATATGAATTGTATCTTTTGTTAACTTTAATATTTCAAATCCAACAAGAGTTCTTTTCAATACTGATTCTATTGTTTTGATTTGTTTTTTATCAATAGTCAAAATAATGTCATCATAACCAGCTTTGTAAAGTGCTCCAATATAACGATTGAGCATAGAATTTAATTTGGTTATATCTTCTTTAAACATTCTTAATTTTTTTTGTTTTTGTGTAGAAATGAGAAGAATGTTTCCTTCAGAAGCAACATCAACAGAATCACCAGAGCCTAATTTTTGTTCTTGAAGCCATTCACTTGGAAGAGTAATAACACAACTTCTTTTTCCCATTGGCATAATGCTTCTTTGCATAGCTTTCTTGAAGTTTAATGAATATATAAACCTTGCTCTAGACTAAATCTAGACAATCTAGACTAAAATTTAATATCTTTATATTTGTTAATAGTAAATATGGAATCAACAAAAAAGCTCTTAGATCATTTGTTAAGAGAGAAAGTTATTTCTGGTTATAATTATTTTCCAATGTGTTCTAATTTTGCTAAAGGAAGATTTGCTTTAGTTCTAAGTAACTTTCATGAGAGTAAAGAGTATCTTTTTGATATAATTCACGATCTTGAGAGCGGAAAATATCTTACATTAAACACTTCTTTAGAAATAAGATCTAAGTCTAGTTATACTAGATGGAAAAGTAATTTTAGAGTAGTAGATGATAACAATAATTTTTTTAAGGAATTAAGATTACGAGATGAAAAAGGTTATATTCATTTAGAAACGATAGGCACAAAACAATTAGAAGATCTATTTACAGAGGAGTATATTGAAAATTTAGTCGGTGAAGATGAAGGTTATGAAATTGCTATTGAATCAAATCGAAAAGATGAAATAATAATAACTGCAGAGTTATTTTTTGAAAAATCTTCTCAATTTAATTTAGGATGTTGGAAAGATGCTTACAAAGTTCCGGTTATTATTTTAGAAGGAAGAATTGAAGTTTTTAAATCTTACCTTACTGGCTTTAACCCTGCAAAAATTTGTAAGAAAAGGATAAAAGATCATGAATATAATTTTGTATTTAAGAACTTTAAAAGAGAAAGGGAAGAAGAATTAATAAGAAAAGGATTTAAAATCAATCCATGCTTAGTTAATAATCTTTTTTTTGAGATATTATAATTATTCATAAAGTATATAAAATCTTTAAGAGGTATACAAAATATGATTGTATTAAAAGGAAAAAAACCATATACAGATTCAGAATTAGTAATAAATGATTTAAAGGATTTAAAACATAGAGAGAAATTAGATTTATTAATTGCAAAATTAACTCAATTAGAAGAAGAAACAGGAATATCATACTCTCTTGTAAGAATGCAACAAAGAACATTAGAGATATATGGTTTATTCCCAATAAATTATAATCTTTCTGATAGAGCTACTAGAGTTCTAAATAATTATAACAAAAATGATCTTGTAGTATTAAGAGATAAATTAAAACAAGATCTTTCTTCATCTTGTGAAGTTTAGTTTAAGAGGAAAATTTTAAAACTAATTTTTGTTTAATTTAGGATATATTATTTAAGTCCTTGACTATAAACACAATAAATTTACTTAATAATATTAATCCCTTCTATAAATAACTCCTCTTCCAACAGAATAAAACTGTTCTTTTGTTACACCTAATGTCATAGTTTCCATAAAAATATGACTGGCACTAAGACCCTCAATTTCTTCGTCTAATGCAACATCACAAATTCTTTCTAAACATCTTTGTGTTATAAATGATACTAAATAATCTCTTGATTTATCAAAATATTTTAAATCTTCTACAAATTCGACGTATGCTCTTGCACAAAAATTAGTTATTTCTCTTTTTGAAGAACTTAAAATTAATTCAGAAAAATATAAACAATCTTTTCTTCCAGGTTTATTATGATTATTTCTTATAACATCCTTTTCACTAAAACCCTATTGTTTCATAATCTCCTTATATACTGATGGGAGTTCTGCTGTTTTACCTGATCTTTCTTGATATAATTCTCTCTTTATTTTACTCATTTGTCGATGATTTAATCTAGATCTATCTCTGTAAGTTTTATCATCTACCCAAAATGTAAATTCAACATTTTTGCCTATATCCCTAGCATAATTTCCTAATTGACAAGCTAATTCTAGAGTATATCTAGAAAAATGCCCCCATTCTTCAATTGCTTCTATTGCACCTTCATTACAATATAAAAGAGGAAAATGACCAGCCTGTAAAACTATTCTGTTTTTTTTACATTCTTCAATATCTTTAGTTAATAAACTCATTAATTCTGCTTCATTAGTTATTTTCATTTTAATCACAGAAAAGTAGTATCCCTATAATACAATAAACTATGTATCATATTTTAGTAAATAAATGGAAATATTTAAATATAATAACAATTATTTACTAAAAATGCTTATAAATTTAGATAAAGCCGATAAAAGAATTTTATTCGAATTAGATAAAAATGCTCGAATTCCTGAGACAAAATTAGCAAAAATAATAGGTAAAAGTAAAGAATCTGTTAGATATAGGATAAATAAACTACAGAATGAAGGAATAATAACTGATTTTACTATATGGATTGATCCTACAAAATTAGGATTTAATTCAGTTAAAATTTATCTTAATTTAGCCAATAAACCAGAGAATAAAAAGGCATTTATTGATTATGTTAAATCTGATAAAAGATTAATGTGGTTAGGAATAGCAGATGGGGCTTGGAATGCTGGATTAACATATTTTGTTAAATCCAATCAAGAATTTTTTGAGTTAAAAAACGAATTATTTTCAAAATTCAAAGATTTAATTCTTGAAAGTCATACTGGTATGTTAGTAGATGTAAGTGTTTGTGATAAAATTTTTTTTCATTCTACAGAAACAAAATGGAATACTGTTTTTAATAATTTTGATAATTATAAATTAGAAACAATAGAAAAAGATATTTTGAAAGATTTATTTAAAAATTCTAGAATTAATGTTGTGGAAATTGCAAGAAAACATAATAGCACAGTAGATATAATAAGAAATAGAATAAAAAAATTAGAAGATAAAAAAATTATTTGGAGATATCTTGCAAAGATAAATTATAACAAGCTAGGTTATGAATTTTTTAAAACCTTTTTATATTTTAAAAATTTAACAAAAACTGATGAAAAAAGATTGATGGAATATTGTAGATTAAATCCCAAAATAATTCACTTAGTAAAACAAATAAGTCCTTGGGATATAGAGCTGGAAATAATGTGTGATAGTTATCTAGATTATAATGAAATAATATCTAATCTTACAAAAGAATTTTCAAATATAATTAACAAAGTAGAAACTGCAATAATCAGTGAAGATTATGTATTCCCCTCAGATAAAATGATATTTGATTAATTTTTAACAAAAGCACCAGCAACTATCAATGGAAATACAATTGTTGCATCTGCATGCACTTTTACATAATCCGCTTTAATATTAACTTTACCCCAAGACATAGCTTCTTCTGCCGTAGCTCCAGAATCACTGCCATCATACTCTTCAGCAGTATTAACAAAAACAGCATAATCTAATCCTTCTCTAAATATGTTGGCATTCAAAATATAATGCTTCATAACTCCAGCACCTAAAATAATCGCACCAGATTTTTCAGCATTCAAAGCTAAATCAACAATAATTTTTGTATCTTTTGTAACGTCAATAATAAAATCAGGATTTCTTTGTTTCATAAAATAAACTAAATCGCCAAATGATCCATCCATTATTGCTGGGCAAAATACTGGAATATTGTTTTTATAAGCCCAATAAAGTATAGATTCTTCACAACCCTTCTCATTACTAATTTCTTTACCTAATTCTCTTGTAATATCAGTAGCACTGTGAACTATATTTTTTTCTTTATACAATCTATCTAAAAATGGATTAATGAATTTTTCAAAATATAAATATCTGTCATTTGGAATGAAAATATTTCCAGCTCTGTTGATTCCTTTCTCAAACAGACTTCTTCCACTTACATTGAATACACCAACGTGAAAAGACTTCAAAACTTTGATTATATCTTCTTCAACACCGCCACCAGTTGTTACAATTGCACTCACCATTTTATTCTTGACTAAATAACAAATGATCTCTCTTAATCCAGAAGTAACCATATTAGAAGTATAACCTAAAAATATTGTAGCATTATTTTTTTGCATTTCTTTGCAAATATCAATAGCTTTTGAAAGATTGCTAGCTTGACAACCTGTAGTAGCATAGCTATCTAGAAATTTATGAAAATCAAATTTACTATCAAAATTATATCCTTTAACCTTGGGTAAATGCGCGACATCCGGAGTCGGAGCTATCTCATAAGGTTTTTGATCCTTGTAACTCTTGATTTCCTTCTTAACCATGAATATTTTGGGTAGGAGGTGGTTTATAAAGCTTGCTTCTGCAAATTTTGTCTTAATTGATTGATTTTTCTTTCATTTAATTTTAATAATATTTCCGAACATTTATCTTTGAATCTAGGAGCATTTTCTAAAATTAATGTAAAACTTTCTTCATTAACTTCTTTGTCAATATAATATTGCTCGTCAATTCTTGATTTTAATGCAATCTGTAATAAATCAATATCACTTTCATTTAAAAATTCACTTAGATATCTCCTTGTAAACTCAATAGTACAATTATGAATTTCACATTTAATCCCAATTTTTGTCAGTATTGCATAAACTGAGAAATACATTGAATAATAGGCAGTAGCTAATTTCCATTCTTTGAACTTGTTGCATTCAATAGAATTTAAAGCATTATCAGCTTTTGTAAGATAAGATTCAGACAATCTTCTATTAGGTTCTACAATCTTGATTCCCTTTTTTTGTTTGAAACACCAGTCTATCATTTTTTCCATAAAGTTTCTAAGAAACTGCTCGTTCCTTTGAAAATTATATGGTTATCTAAAACTTCACCTATTAAAAAATCCTTCTCATAAATTTCCGAAAATCTTTCGGGTTTATAGCATTTTATATCAATTTCTTTCTTATAAGTTTTAGATATTTGCATAAGTTCTTTAATATTATAACTTCCAATAACCAAAATATCTATATCTGATTCTTTTTTTGCATTTTTTATTTGGCTTCCAAATAATATACCAATACCTTCTATATTGTGCTTTACTTTTTCTAGAATTGAAGAAACATAATGATTATTTTCAATAAATTTTATATTTTTATATTTTTCAGTAAGTTTGATATATTCTAATGAAATATTATTTTTATTTAATTTATATAATTTGATTTTACCTCTAACTTTAGATTCTAAAATACTCTTTTCTTCAAGATTATCTAATATTAATTGTGCAGTTCTAGGGCTTAATTTTGTTTCTTTTGCAACTTCTCTAATATAAAATTCATGGTTAAATCCTTTTGTGAACAATCCTAATATTTTCAAATG
>CAYHOR010000012.1:0-10881 GCA_964358235.1 Candidatus Woesearchaeota archaeon | reverse complement strand
AAATCCACTTTTGTTTATGCATAAGATCTTAGCTTCAAGAAGCTAAACAATTACTGAAAAAATTAAAAAAAACCTAAGAAAGTTTTATTAAGAGAACTTCTTTAAATACATTTATGAAACAAAGAACAAAATATATTCTTGGAGTTGCAGGTGTAATTAGTGCAATATTAGGAATAACAATAGCAATTCCTGCATTCTTACAAAACTTATATACTCCTGCAATTATTGGAACAATAATACTAGTAGCAGGATTAGTAATACTTGCAATTTCATTTGGAGAGTAAAATGGAACAGTCTATGATTAAAAAGAATATCCTAGACTTAAAATATAACAAGAATTTACAATATCTTAATACAACAATTATTAGCTTGATAACATTATTTATAGGAGTTAGCATAGCATTTTTAACAGGGCAAGTAAATCCAAATCTTCAAGAAATAATCCCAATAAGCCTAATAACAGGTTTATTTGCAAGCATTTGTATAATACTTTTATTAAAATTTAATAATGAAATGAAAAATATTGAAAAAGAAATATTAAATCTTCAAATATAAAATTTTCTTCTTTTAATTCAACACCACGAACATCAACAAAAAGCAAGAATAACTTTTACAGTAATCGAAGCATTTATTTGTTGAAAAATATTACCTCATCACGAAGCTCCACTAAATCAAATTCATATTTTATCGACTATAAAAAACTTACCAAGGCCATAATAAAATGCTAGGACTGCCAACAATTATATCTTTATTTCCAAAGAGTGACTCGCCATCTAAAACAGTATAAAATTCAGGTTCATCTTCAATGCTATTCAAAACAGCTTTTCTAATTACATCAACTCCACCAGCATTATAATCATAATAATTTACATAAACCCAAATTTTTCCATCAACAAGAATTCCACTTGGTACACCACCTTGATCTTTTGAAACCTGTAACAAATCATTTTCAACTTTAAATTCTTCATCAATACTATCACTTACAAAAGCATAAACATTCGATCCACTTGAAACTAACATTACAAAACTTCCATCAGCTAACTGAAAAATATCTGGATCACTAATTCCCATAAGACCACCACTGCCTATTCCAGTTAATTCTAATGTTAATCCAGCATTATCAATAATTTCAAACTCAGTAAAATCATCATTTTTAGGCACTGCAATATACATTGACTTATCACAAGGATAATTATTATCACATCCTGTAAGATCCACCGCAGGTCCAAGCTCTTCAGTATACAAATGAGCCATATACAATTGATCATCAAACACATATGCAGATGGATCAACATACCCATGTTTTTCACCATTACTATCAATTAAATCAAAATTAAACTCTTCAACAATCTCAAAACAACTATTTATTTTTATAATATTTGGTCTAAATCCACCTGACGTCGGAACAAACATTAGTAAAGAATTGTCATAATACGCTAAATCAGCTACACTTCCACCAAGTGCTTGCCATTCTTCAATCAACTCCCAATTATCTCCATCATTTGAACCAGCAAAATAAATTTGATGATTTATAGGAGCAGAACAATCATATAAACTACTATCACAAGCTTGAAAACTCATTAAATATTCATAATCATAATTACAATCTACATTATTATTACCCTCTTCAATCACTTCATTATTATCAACAACATCACTATCTTCAACACTACAAGCACTAATAATAAACAACAAACAAAATATCACAAATAATTTCTTCATACCAAACAAAAAACAAAACAACTATAAAAACTTATCTAAAAATTTGTAACAACATTATTATTCACAATCAAATACTCGCTGACACTATCAGTCACCGCTCGCCACTTTGTAAACGCTTCGCTCTCGCTATAGACTAGTGAAATTAATGATTAAAAAAATCTACCAAGGCCATAATATAATACTCGGACTACCAACCATCATATCTTTATTTCCAAAAAGAGATTCACCATCTAAAACAGTATAAAACTCTGGCTTATCTTCAAGATTATTAAAAACACCTTTTCTAATGACTTCAAATCCATTATCATTATAATTTCCATAAATCCAAATTTCATCATCAACAAGAATACCACTTGGTACACCTTCTTGATTTGAAATTTGTAACCAGCCATTTCCATTTGGACTTGTAAACTCTTCTTCAAGACTATCACTTACAAAAGCATAAACATTCGCTCCACTTGAAACTAGCATAACAAAACTTCCATCAGCTAACTGGAATAGGTCCGGATCACTAATGCCATAAACCCCACCATTAGCCATACCTAACAATTCAACAGTTAACCCAGCATCATCAATAATCTCAAACTCAGTTAAATCATCATTTTTAGGTACTGCAATATACATAGACTTATCACAAGGATAATTATTGTCACATCCAGTAAGATCAGCAGCAGGTCCAAGCTCTTCAATATATAAATGAGTCATATACAATTGATCCTCAAAAGAATATACAGATGGATCAACATATCCATGTAATTTCCCATTACTATCCAATAAATCAAAATATATCTCTTCAACAACTTCAAAACAATGATTTATTTTTCTAATATTAGGTCTAAATTTATTTGACTCTGGAATAAATATAAGTAAAGAATTATCATAATATACTAAATCTGGTACACTTCCACTAAGTCCTTCCCATTCTTTAATCAACTCCCAATTATCTCCATCATTTGAACCAGCAAAATAAATTTGATGATTTATTGGTTTTGAACATTCATACAAACTAGTATCACAAGCTTGAAAACCCATCAAGTAATCATAATCATAATTACATTCATTATTATCATCTTGAACCAATTCATTATTATCAACAACATCATTATCATCAACACTACAAGCACTAATTAAAAACAACAAACAAAATATTACCAATAATTTCCTCATACCAAACAAAAAACAAAACAACTATAAAAACTTATCTGAAAATTTATAACAACATACCAACAAAATTAAATAATATATTAAAAAAGAATATTAAATCTTTCTTAAAACACCGCACATAGGTTCACAAATAAAATTTTCTTCTTTTAACTGATTTAAACAATCCTGTACAATAGCTTCACCAATTCCAAACTCTCCTGCTAAACAAAAAACCTTTTCAGAAAACGTCGATCTTGTATCACTCGTCAACTTATCAATAATTCCTTTTACACTCGTCTTTGTATCCACTATAACCACCCCTTCATCACAATCTAAAAATATTTCATTTAAATATGTTTACTTACAACAGAAAATAAATCTTTATAAACGGATTTTTTGCGTAGTGACAACTCCATTTACAACAATTAAATATTAAGTATTCCAAAAACAAAAAATAATGAACTTACAAGACTCAATTCAAGAAAAATAATAAATTTCTTATGGAAAATAAGTTCAAAACAAATTGAAGTTATAGACATTTATTTAAATTCCAAAAAAAAACAATTGAAAAATGTGCATTGATGATAACCCATTACTTAGAACATTACCTTACTTAATTTCAAGTGTAATATCTTTAATAATTTTAATACTCTTACACACAATATCAAAACTAAAAAAAATAAAATATTTAATTATAGTAAAAATAATTCTAATAATCATTGCAGTAATATTGATTTATCTCTCAATTATAGAATATACAACAAAATACAGATGTATTTAGTAAACAAAAAACTATATAAGTAATATTATTTAAATTAAACAAATGGATGAAGATATTGCAGATTTCTCAGTAAAATATGCACAAAAATTAGGGGCAGAATACGTAGAAGTAAGATTAGAATCAACATTAACCAATGGATTTTTGCTAAAAAATGGAAATTTAGAAACTACAGGCTTTGATAAATATGAAGGTCTAGGGCTAAGATTTCTTTATAAAAATAAATTAGGATTTATTTCAACAAATGAATTAAACAAAACAAAAATTATGCAGCTGTTGGAAAAATCTATAAGAACTACAAACAATAACAAGATTGCAGAAAAAATCTCATTATCATCAGAAAAGACTTATAATAAAAAATATGAAGTCAAACAAAAAATAAAACTAGAAGATATTGATATAACAGAAAAAATAAATTTTCTTAAAGAATCAGAAAAAGCAATAAAAGATTCTAAAGTTAACGTCCCTTCAAGAATATTAGTCTATAACGATAATGATACTACTGAATATCTTACAACTTCAGAAGGCACAAAAATAACTGCAAGAGTTCCAAAAATAAACTTTTTCTATATTCTTTCGATAGAAGAAAATAATAGATTATTACAAAGAAACTGGACTTTCGGAAAATCAGGAGGCTGGGAGCAAATCAAAAACTTCAATATATACAACAAATTCAAAACTGAAGTTACTTCATTGTCAAACGTTTTAAAAAAAGGAATCAAAACACCGCAAGGTAATTTTCCTATAATCTGTGGTCCAGAAGTTGTAGGTATTATGGTTCACGAAAGCTGCGGTCATCCTATGGAAGCTGACAGAATTCTTGGTAGAGAAGCAGCACAAGCTGGTGAATCTTTTATAACAAAAAATAGTTTAGGGAAAAAAATAGGTACTGAACAAGTTACAATAGTAGATGACTCAACAATAGAAAACTCTTATGGATTCTTATTATATGACAATGAAGGTGTTAAATGCCAAAAAAAATATCTCTACAAAAAAGGAAAAATAAACGAATTTCTGCACAATAGAGAAACAGCAGCATCATTAAACTTAAAAAATAATGGTTCATCAAGAGCTTGCGATTATGATAAAGAATCAATAGTTAGAATGTCCAACACATTTATGCTTCCTGGAAAATTTAAAGAAGAAGAATTATTTGAAAGTGTTAAATTAGGTGTATATATGAAAAATTTTACTCAATGGAATATTGACGATAAAAGATTAAATCAAAAATATACTGGTGCTGAAGCTTACTTAATTGAAAATGGTGAAATAACAAAACCAGTAATAAATCCTATTATTGAAGTTTCATCAAAAAGATTATATCATGCCGTAGATGCAGTTGCAAATAATTTTGAACTTCATGCAGGTAATTGTGGTAAAGGCGAACCTCAGCAAGGGATTCCAGTAACATTTGGAGGGCCTTCAATTAGATTGAAAGGATTGAGAATAAAATGACAACAGAAATAGGATATTACCTACTAGAACAATTAAAACATAATGGAGCAGACGATGTAGTCATAAGTATAAGTAATTCTGAAAATCAACAAATCAAATTTGGAAATAATAAAATTGCCACTACAAAAAATTGGGAATCAAAAAATATTGGAATGTTTGTAACAAAAGATAAAAGAATAATATCAACAGCATTAAAAACATTCGACGAAAAATCTGCAAAAGAATTATCTCAAAAAATAATGAATATTATTCAAAAATTACCCAAAAATCAAGATTATGAAAGTATTGCAAATGGTCCATTCAAATATTCACAAATTCCTGAAACTTACGACCCTAAAATTGAAGATTTTAACGAAGAAATGATAGATTATGTTAAACAATCAATAGATATAGTGAAAAAATCAGCAAAAAGATGCGCAGGAATATTTGAAAAAAATATTAGTGATCATACTTTAATTACATCAAACAATGTATCTGCTCATGAAAAAGCTTCAGAGTTATATTTTTCAATAAGATCATTTGTAGATAAAGAAAGCTCCGGAGCATCAACTTGTGTATCTAGAATGAAAAATAAACTTAATTATAAAGAAAGTGCAGAAAAATCTGCAAGAATTGCAAAACAAGCGGCAATTCCAAAGAAAACTATATCTGGAAAATTCGACGTTTTATTTGAACCTTTAGCCTTTGCAACGATTATAGAAAACATTGGCGAAGCTTCATCAATATTTTCAGTAGAATCTGGAACTTCCTGCTTGAAAAATAAATTAAATAAAAAAATAGCAAACGAAAAAGTTTCAATATATGATGACGCTACAATTCCAAACGGATATAACTCCAGTGCATTTGACATGGAAGGTTATCCCACTTCAAAAAAAGCAATAATAGAAAATGGAATTTTAAAAACTTATTTGCATAATACTTCAACAGCTAAACGATACAAAACAAAAACTACTGGTAACGCTGGATTAATATCACCAGAACCAATTAATTTGTATATGAAAGAAGGAAACTCTAAATTTGAAGAAATGTTTAAATCTATCAAAAAAGGAATTTATGTTACAAATGTTTGGTATACAAGATTTCAAAATTATCAAACTGGAGACTTTTCTACAATCCCTAGAGATGGAGCATTCTATATAGAAAATGGAAAAATTAAACATGCAATAAATGGAATAAGAATTAGTGAAAATATTTTAAATATATTTAATAATATATCAATGTTGGGAAATAAAGTCGAACAAATAAAAAGCTGGGAAGTTGACACTCCTACATTCCTTCCGCATGTCTTGGTTAAAGATGTTAATATTACAAAACCAGAGTAAACTTTTATAAATAAATCTTATCATGATGATCAAAATCTTCAAAAGAAACAAAATTTTTAGAGTTGTCATAACTAAAAACTAAAACAAAATGACCAATATGCACTCTCTTTGAATCCTTCATATTATATCTTAAATTTTTATAATGTTCAATATCATAAGAATCAATAATTTCTTTAATCTTGTTCATAACTGCTTCATAAGAATTTTTATCTTTTTTTGATAATTTAACCAATTTTTTTTCTAGTTCTGGTTTAATCTCAAACTCTCGCATTTTCAATATGCTTCCTCAATTCATTTATACTCTTAAATTTAAATCCTTTTTGCTTCTTTATATTTTTAAGTTTTTCAACAAATTCAGGTCTTAATTCAGGTTCATTTTCATCTTCAATATATTTTTCAACAACTAACTGAATAGCCTCGCTTTTATCTTTCAAACCATATTTAGCTTTTACAACATTTAATACTCTATTAGTATTTTCATCAATTTGGATCAGTGCTTGTACCATATTAGTTCCCATAAGTTAGACTAAGTCCGACTTATTTATAAACTTTTCTAAAAATTTCACGTTTTGGTTAAAGATGTTAATATTACAAAACCAGAGTAAATTATTTTCACTTAACCTTCCACTGATCCAACATATTTTGCAATGTAGTTCCAATTGTAAATTTAGATAAAGATTCAGTTTTAATTACTCCAGCCGCTTCAAAACCATTCATAACACAACATTCCCTACCTCTATCTAATTCAAAACGTTCCGTTAAAGGTAGTAAAACATAATTTCTTTTTAACAAATTACTCTCATTCATTTCAGAATCATAAACTCTTAAATCAGAAATTTTAATATCTCTTCGTAAATCTACAACTCTTACATAATCCAACCCTGCAACTTTCGAATCCCAAGAAACATTACAAAAAAATTTTTTAACAGAAATACTACCATCATTCCTAACTTTATGAACTACTAGATCAGGATTATAACAACTACCATTTTTAAAACGAATCGTTCTAATTTTTCTTTCTTTCAAAGATTTAATATTAACATTATTTAAAATACTTTCATAATCTACAATATGCTCTGGGTTTTTTAATCCTAAATAAAATTCAAGACTAGGACTTTTAGAATTATCTTCTTCTGATTCAAATCCAAATCTTAAATATTTGCCATCAACAACAAACAAAGCTTTTTCTTGTCCTTCTCTAACCATTAAAAATCTCGGATCAATAATTTCATTAATATCTCTTGACATTCCAGCCATTGCACTTAATTCTGAAGAATCAGCCCCGCATACAGTCATCAAGTAACTAGGATTATTACCAATTAAGTAAACCATTCCACCACCTTGAAGCCTTAATGACCAATCAGGTCTTGCTAACACTGCATTTTTTCCTTTTACAAAAAATTCTAATTGTTCAAGAACTTCAGGATTCACATTACTGTTAGGATCACCATTAATTCTTTGCTTTGCTTTAGCAATTCCTATATCACTTTGTAAATTACCTATTAAATCTTCACAACCAACATAAATCACTCTGCCATATATAATACCTGGTTCAGAACGAACAGACCAAATATGATCAAAAGGTTTATCTGCACATACACCTTTAGCCAAAGTTAATAATGATTCATTCATAAAAACAATTTTTTATATATAAATTTATAAACTTTCCTAAATAACAAAAATTCTTCAAAAAGCTTGTAAAGTAAACAAATTCTTCGAAAAAGGAGTAAACTATCTATACAACTCTTCAAACTTGCTAATCATATTAGAAATAGAATATTTTCTAGCTTCTTTGATATTATTTTTCTTCATTCTCTCAACTAAACTTTTATCCGAAATTAATTTCAATAAAATTTCTTTCAATTGATCAATATTTCCATAATCAAACAACATGCCATTTCTCTCAGAAACAACAAACTTTCCACCCTCAGTCTTTGTAGAAACTAACGCACATCCTCTAGCCATTGCCTCGATCAAAACTATTCCAAAAGCTTCCCACTCGCTGGGTAAAATAAATACATCAGTCTCATCCAAACCTTTTAATTTTTCATCTTCATCAACTCTTCCAGCAATAATAACTCTATCCAAAACTCCTAAAGATTTTGCAATTTCTTTTAAACGATTAGATTCATTATCAACTTCTCCACCCATTACATAAAAAATAACTTTCTTATCTAAAAAAGGCAACACTCTAACTATTTGTTCTAAACCCTTATACTTTTGAACTCTACCTAAATAACTAATTACAAATTTTCCTTTAAACTTATTATCATTTTTTACTTTTCTAAAAATACTCTCAGGAATAGAATTAGAAATAAATTCAACTTTTTTAAAACCATATTTTTTCATCCATTTATACTGTTCAGGATTTACCTCAACAGCAAAATCATATAAATAATTAACAGGATATTCAAAAATAACATAAATTTCTCTAAATAACTTCTGCAAGAAAGGATAATTTTCTAAAGCCATAAACGGACCATGAGGAGTATTAATCAACTTTGTTTTAGTAAATATTTTTCTAAAAATAACCCCTATATCTTGAAAAAAGAAACCTAAACTCTGAACATGTAAAACATCTAAATCATACTTCAAATGTTTAAATGCAATTCCAGGATTAAACTTCAAATAATATTTATAACTAAAATAAAGTTTGCTCCTATGAATCTGTACACCATCAACAACTTCTTCTTTTTTGAAAATAACTCCCTCTTTCCTATCAGACGTGAAAATATGAACTGTATGCCCTCTTTTAACTAACTCTTTGGCAATATTAAAAGTCAATTCTTCCATACCACCAGTAGCAGGATAAAAATAATTCGCCATAAATCCAATTTTCATTGAAATAATAACTAAAAAATCCTTATTATATATTTCGTTTCATACATCCACAATGTTTATAAATAAATTTCTTGAAATATGACCTAAATGAAAGTTCTGTTAATATATCCAAACATTGTAGAATCTCCAAAAGATATTTCCTTCGGCTTGGCAATAATTTCTTCATTATTAAAAAAAAATAATCATAAAGTAAAACTAATCGACACTTCATTTGAAAAACCAAACATAGCAAAAATAATGCAAGATTATGACCCTGAATTTGTAGGTGTAAGTGCTGCATCCAATGACTTGTCAAACGCCATCAATATATGTAAAGAAATTAAAAAAATAAAAAATATTCCAATCATCTGTGGCGGTTATCATGCTACAATAGCTCCTGAAGATATATTAAAAGAAGACTGTTTCGATGCATCAGCAATAGGAGAAGCTGAATTATCATTCTTAGAACTAGTAAATCAATTTGAAAAAACAAAAGAATTAGATAAAACTCTCTTAAATTTTCATTTTAAAAATAAAAAAAACGAAATCTCAAATTTAAATCAAGATTTAGATGCACTTCCATTTGCAGATAGAGAAATTTTTGATTATCAACGATATATTAACCATAATCGAGGACTGGCAACATTTATTACAAGCAAAGGTTGTCCGTATGTTTGCAGTTATTGTATTAATAAAGTCTTGATGGATAAATATAAAAACAAAGGTAAATTTTTAAGATTTAGATCAATAGACAATGTATTAAAAGAAATTAAAGAAGTTATCTTAAAATACAAAGTTAAAGAAATAGAATTTTATGATGATACTTTCACATTAGATAAAAAAAGGATTAAAGAATTCTCCCAAAAATATCCACTAGAAATAGGATTGCCATTTTACATAAATGCACGTGTAAACGCAGTCGCTAAAGAAGATTTTGTCTTATTAAAAAAAGCTGGCTGTGTAAGAGTATCCATAGGTATAGAATCTGGAGATCCTGAAATAAGAAACAATGTTCTTAAAAGAAACCAAACTGATGACCAAATTATAAACACTTTCAAATGGGCAAAAGAAGCTGGCCTGCAAACATATTCTTTTAATATGATAGGTATTCCTCAGGAAACAAAAGAAAGTATAAATAAAACAATAAAACTAAATGAAATTATTCAGCCGGACTTTGTAGGCGTTTCAATATTTAACGCATTTAAAGGAACAGAATTGTTTAACTATTGTCAAGAAAATAACCTATTAAGAAAAGAAAACTCTAAATCTTATTTTCAATCAAGTAACGTTATTCACCCTCTATTTTCAATGCAAGAACTTAAAAAAATGAGAGATTCATTTGGATTTAAAGTTTACAAAAAAACTCGAACTAAAAGAGCATACATTGATTTGATTGATAAAAAATTTGCAAGATATAAATTATATAATCAGCTGAGATCATTTCTAATTGAAAGAGGAATCAAAAAAATAATATGATTAGCATAATAATAACTGCATATAAAGAAGAAAAAACTATTGGAAAAGCCATAGAATCATTTGCAACACAAAAAATTAGCGAAGAACTAGAAATTTTGGTAGCCTGCCCAGATGAAGAAACAAAAAAAGTTATAGACAATTATTCTAAAAAATATCCATTTGTTA
>CAYHOR010000011.1:0-11062 GCA_964358235.1 Candidatus Woesearchaeota archaeon | reverse complement strand
ATTACTTATGTTACTATTGATGATTATAACCAAATGTTTAAAATTGTAAATAAAGCTAAAGAACAAAACTCTAATGTAATAGCTGCGAGAGTTTATAATGAGAATGATTATGAAGTCTTAAAATACTGGTTACAAGAATCTTCAAACAATAAATTAATCTTGTTTCACAGTGAACCTTATCCTTATGGTTATCTTATTTTAAATGAATTTCCAAATCAAACTTCTTTTGGAGATTTAATGCCTATTTTTGATTAAATTTGTCTCTATTAAGAAATAAATACATTTTATAAATAGGTTTTTAATTAATTTCTTATTAAACTTATAAAGGAGAATACAAAAATGACAATAATTCAAGTAGGCGATGAAAAATTAACAAGATATCCAAATAAAGATTTTGCATTATTAGAAGAAGGTTATAAAGAATGTAAAAAAGATGGTTTGGTAGTAGCTTCAGCTTGTGATATAGCTAGATTGCGTATGCAACATCCAAAAGTAAATTCTCCTGCTTGGAAACAATTAATTGGTTATACTAACAGTGTTGTTGGTGTTGGTAAATTTGAAGGTAAACCTACTGTTGTTGTTGCTCATGCTAATCATCCTTTCAAGACTGCAGAAGCAATTATAAGATTTAAATCTGATTTGCAAAGATATGTTAATGGTGGATTTGTTTTAACTGATAAAGAAGTTGGAGATATTGTTAATCCTCATAGAGATAATAAAGATCCAATAAGAGATGTTTGGTTTTTACAAAGTAATAACCAATATGATATTACAAATTCAAATGTTTTATTTTCAGGTGATGTTGAAGTAAATTTAGAAGCTACAAAGAAAACTTTGTTAGCTCTTTTCATTGGTTCCAAAAATGAAGATGATAGAATTCAATTTCTTTATGGTTTTAGAAATAATAATCCTAGAAAATCATTAGGTGTATATTTTGAGCAAAGATTTGATAAGGATAATATGTTATTCCGTCCGTTGTGGGTTGGCAGTAACCTTCTTTATGGCTACGTCAACTACGACGAGGGGTGCGTTTTCGGGGTGTCGTCTAGTGCCGTAGGCACCGCGCCAAATAATGGTATAGAAGATTTACTCTAATATTTAGATTCTTTCAAATTCTAGATTTATTTTCTCTATTTCTTTTTAAACTATAATAAAATTCTCCAAAATATGAACTGGAAAATATTATCAATATTGATTCTATCCTTAATCACAAGAATCATAATTTATGATCAAAATATCTGGTGGGACGCAGCAGTATATCTTTCTATGGCAAAATACATTGCTACTCTAGGTTCAATAGGTTTTTGGGAGCCAATAAGACCTTTACTCTGGCCAGTTATTCTTAGTTACAGTTATCTATTAAAAATAAATATAATCTTTTGGGGTAATATTATCAGCACTTTATTCTCCTTGGGTTGTATTTACTTAACATATTTAATTGGAAAAAAACTCTTTAATGAAAATACAGGTTTGCTAGCCTCAATATTACTTAGTTTTACCTGGATATTTTTATTCTTTAACTCAAAATTATACACTGAAATTCCAACAGCTTTTTTTATCCTTCTCGCATATTACTGTTTTTTAGAAGACAAACCACTCGCTTCAGGGATATTCACTGCTTTGGCATTTCTTACTAAATTTCCTGCAGGATTAATCTTAATAATTTTATCAATATTCTATCTTAAAGATATAAAAAATTTATTAATATTCATATCATCTTTTATTCTAACAACAATTCCTTATTTTGTTTTTAATTACATAGCCTATGGTTCGCCATATCAAATATTAATATTCGCACAAGAATTTTTGAAATACGCAGGAATTTGGATATTCCGGCAACCATTGTATTATTATCCTTTAGAAATTATTAAACAAAATATTATATTCCTATTATTCATTCCTGGAATAATCTTGTGTATAAAAAAGAAACATTACTCCTTAGTATTAATTCCCTTATTTTTCTTAATTTATTTTTCAACAATGCTTCACAAAGAAGTTAGATTTATTATTTTATTCTTACCCTTTATAGCAATTATCTCTGCATCAGTATACGAAAAAATCTGGAAAAGAATAGACTTATTTATCCTAATAATTTTATTAACACTATTCTTAAATTATTCCATTGAACCAATCAATAATAATCCTTATTTTACATATTTTGAAGATAAACAAGTAAATGAATTATTAATTACTCATCCATTAACTGCCTTTTATGCTGAAACAGAATCAACAATGATGTATTATCCATGGTTTAATAGTAGTCAAGCAGATTACTGGTTAAATTATATAAAAACAAATCATCCAGAATATATTTCTATAGATACTTGTGAAGGTGGTTTTATCTGTCCTCCAGATGATCTAGAATGTATAAATAAACAATCATTATTACTAAACGAAATAAATCAAACATATTATATAGAATTCTATAAAGACTTGGGAAAATGCAAATATTATATCTATAAAAATTAATAATTTTCTTCTAATAATTTCATTAATTCAGAATATCCTATATATCCTTCTTTCTTTTTTTCTCCATTAATAATTAGAGTAGGCGCTGTGGTTATATTATAATATAGTAATAGTGTGTTAATAGACTCATCACCTTCATAATTTTTATTGATAGAGAATATATCTAAAGTTGAATTACTTCTTTGAACAGCTTTATCTAATACATATCCCTGTTTTTCTGATTCTGAATCCTCAGGACTGTAAAAGAATAATATAACATCACTAGTAACGTTGCAATTTTCTTTTAAATTATTAAATAATATATAACCTTTAATTTCTAATAAAAAATATCTTCTTGCTAAATATTCATATTCTTTATCAGCAAATAAACTCTTTTTTTCATATGAATTTAAATATTGTCCTAAGTTTGCTAATTCAAAAGAGATAGAATTTAACCTTTGTTCAGAAAATTCACAATCATCACCACCAAATGTATCCCAAAAAGATTGTCCAACTAAATAACTTTCCGTATCTAATTCATTTGCTCTTAAATCTTCATAAATTTGATCTGATCGCATTGAATCAAAATATGTTCCAATTAACAGCCCCGCTCCAAATATTAATACTGTTAATAACAAACTTGTCCAAAATATAGATTTAGGTACATTCACCATTTTTTTCTCGCTTTGAATACCTCTTCATAAAAAGCATTCATCCATTGAAATGATCTTATTAAAGGATAGATTGTTAAATAACAAACTAATGCAAATGGAAATCTCCACTTTTCTTTTAAATTTTTATGTGCTAAATGATATATTAATAATCCAATTATAAATGAAATTATTATTGGAAACAATACTGTAATATTTAAACTATAAATTATCTGTTTTATCGTGGGTATAGACCATTCATAGAATTTAAAATATTCCATTCCAATACTACTTAATTTTATAAAGAATATTCTAACATTATCAATAAAAGTATAACTCATTAATCCAAACATCATAATAATAACTCCAATCGAAATCATGTTTAATGGATATTGAAATTTTCCTAATAATCCATACTTCTTTTTGAACATCATCCCCTTATATTTCATATTATTATATAAAAAGCCTCTAAACCATCTAACTCTTTGTCTCCAGAACCAATTAAATGTGTTTGGAACATATGTATAAGTAAAACTATCTGTAGCTAATACAACTCTATAACCTTGATATCTCATTCTCATTGCAACTTCAAAATCTTCAGTAATATTTTTTTCATCAAATCCCCCATATTTATCAAAGAAAGATTTTTTATATACTGTTAAAGCTCCATGTGTTGTTTGTAAAGTATCAATTTTAGACATTAAGCGGCGAGTGAAAGTTGAAAATATATATTCTAAATGTTGAACTTTCTCATAAATATTTCTAGGTTGACTAACTTTAATACAGCTAATAACTGCACCGATATCATCTGAATCAAAATATTTCATTGAATTTTTCAAAGATTCTTTTGTGACAATGGTATCTGCATCAATACATGCAACATATTTATGTAAAGCATATTTTAAGCCTTCATTGAATGCATGAGCTTTCATATGATCTTTTTCTCTTTCCTTTTTTACTAATTTAATATTTAAATTATGAGATTCAATAAATTTCTTTGCAACATTCTCAGTATTATCTTTAGAACCATGGTTAACAATAATAATCTCTAATTTCTCTAAAGGATAATCTAAATTGGCTATTGAATGTAGAGTCTTCCACAATCCTTTCTCTACATTCCAGCATGGAACAATTATACTCACAAAAGGGAGTTCTTTAAGTTCTTGTTTTTCATCTTCTTTTAACAATACTACATGTAGCCAGAATATTCCAATATATAAGCTTAAAAATGAAACTCCCCAAATAATCCATTCAATCATTTTTTAACTTCCCAGATTTCTACTCCATTTTTATCATAAATCCTGTTAAATGTTTTTGTATAGTATAATATAAATAGTAATCCTTGACTATCTGATTCCCAAATATTTTCTTTCATTTCTTGATCTATCCAAATATAATCTACACTATATTTATCTAATATTCCTTTAATTTCATCAAAATTCCTAGATAAATAAACTTTATTTATATCATTATATCTTTCTTCAACATCTGGAGCAAATAAATAATTCTCATCGATAATATTTTCTTTTCCAGCATAATTCATCCAAATGCCTCTTGAAGAATCAGTAAATACTGTCCCTGGACTAACAGCCTTTAAAAAATATATTCCTTCCAAAACTTCTTGCGTAGGTTGAATTTCAGTTAAATTATTTATCTGTGAAACAGATGAAAAAACCAATCCAGATAAAATTAGAAATACTATATATTTTTTATATTGCCTATCACTCCATTTTAAATCCATTAGAACGATTAATCCCCTTGCTGCAAACAAAATTACAATTATGTTTAATAAAACAATTGCTTCTGGTATAAATAATGAGAATATAATTAATATTGATGTTGCCCAAAATAAAAATAAATTAGAATACTTTTTCTCCCAATTTGTAACTACTCCAATCATTGCAAGTATTGACAAAAATATTCCTAATCCAAAATTATTTCCAAGATCATAAAAAATATCTTTTAACAACTCCAAATTTCTTTTATTATTCATTAGAAATTCTAGATTAATTTCATAATTCCAAATTAAATAAATTATCCCTAAAATATATATAAGAAATAATAAAATAAAACTCCAAAAGAATATATTTATCTCTTTTTTTATTGTAATTAAATAAATAATCATTAAAATAAAAGATAATATTCCAATAAATATATTAAATATTGGCATAACTGCTAAAATGATAATACTAAACCATTTATATTGTTTTGTCGTTAAGAAATAAAAACTACATAAAACTAAGAACATTGAAATAAAATATTTGTTTGTAAAACTAAATAAATAAATAAAAGTGGGGGATAAAACTAATAATAATAAACTAATATTCACAATTCTTTCTTCTTCATATAAATTTTTCAAGATTTGTCTGAAAACTAAGAAACTTAAAATTCCTAAAATAAATGGCAATATTTCTATCATAACACTTGGATAAATAGATAATACTAATGAAGTCCCATACTCATATATTGCATCTCGCCCTCCAAAACTTAGTGAATCATAAAAGGAAGGATTTTCTGCAAGTCTTGAGAAAAAAAAGACATCAGTGCCAAACCATGGTCCTCTTATTAGAGGAATAATTAATAAAATCAAGCAGCATATTCCAAATATTAGGTATTTAGCATACCACTTTGTAAATAATTGCAAATTCATTTTTGAACACTTCCTTAAAACAGTTTTCATCCATAGTATATTTTAAATCTTCGACATTATACATTTCTTTTGTCTTTTCTGAAAAATAGATATAATTAATTTTATATTTTTTTAATGCTTTATCAGCCTTGAATAAGGATTCAGTAGTAAATATTAATTCCACATCTTTGATCCTGTCTTCAGCATAGAAAAATTGCGTGTCAATAATATTTATTCTATCTGCTTCATTTATTATCAAATTTCCTTCATAGACATTTCCTAAAATTATGCTCTCATGAGGTGTATTAAACTTTATCCAATTCAAAGCTTCAATTTCTTTTGCTGTAACACCATAATCTATAATTCTATTAGCTGCACTTATAGATGGGATATATAATGAAATTAAACTAATCAAAACTATACCCACAATAATATATGAAGCATATTTATCCAACTTTGTTATTTTCAAATATTCCATTAATCTTTCAAAACTTAAAGCCGAACTAATGCATAATATTATTGCTAAGAATAATAATCCTTCATTAAAAGGAATTAATTTAAGTAATAACAAGCTAAAAGTTGCAAGTAAAATTGCAATTAATAATAATAAGGTTTTAGTTCTTTCTTTCACTAAAACAAATCCTATAATTCCCATAAGTAATGGAGCAAATCCTATTAATCCAATTGTGCTAATTATATTAAAATCTTGGAATAAACTTCCGTACAACTCTAATGGTAAGTTTTGCCAGATTACACCAATCCCTTGTTCAAAATAAATTTTTTTATACATAATTAAGTTGACTAATATTATAAATACCAAGAAAAATCCCATTGCTTCAAGTTCTTCAATCTTCAATTCTTTAGATTCGGCAATAATTAAGAAAGAAAATAAAACAAATGTTGATATCATCAAAAAATTCAAAGGTTCTAATAATATGAAAATAGTTGCAACAAACAAAAACCATTTTCTATTTTCTTTTATATCAATAAACAAATATATGACTAAAAAGAATAAAGGTACAAATAAACTTAATATTGATATTTGATTCAATGTATTTGAAATATATTCTGGAATAAAAGCACTTAGTAAAGCAGAAAATAATGCTGCATATTCATTATTAGTTATTTTTTTAGCAATCAAATAAACAATAATTATTAGACTAGATGCCATCAAAGCAGGAATTATTTTGTAAACTATTATTTCGTTTCCTATTAAATCAAACAAAGCTAGAAAATAATGAAATAAATGCGTATTTGCAATAAAATTTCCTCCATAACTCATCTTATCAAAAAATATTGGCACAAAATTTTCAATAATATATTCAGAATTTCTTAAATTAAAATATGCTTCATCACTGCTAAAAAAACTAACTTTTAATGAATACCATACTTGAAAAATAAACGAACTTAAGAATATTAAACCTAAAATAATAGTTTCTTTTTTTAACTTCATCTTGTTAAGTAGAACCGAAGTCATCAGAATTTAGTTTTATGAGATCTTCTTTTGAGGTTCTTTGAACTTCGATGATTTTATTACTAACTTCAACAATTGCCTTGACTTCTAATTTTTTGGTTCTAGTTTTTTTTTCTTCTTTTACTTCAGGAATTAATTCTTCTACTTTTTCAGTTATTTTTTTCTGTTCATCTAAAACCAATTTTTCTTGTTTTTCAGCAATTTCACCAAACTTTTTTTTCAAGTTCTCTTCTACTACATCAAAATACTCAAAGAACTTCGGAGCTAATCTCAATGACCTCGTCCTCCCATTTTTCTCCGAAATTATAAATTCCATTTCTTTTAAAGCATGAACATGATCATAAGCAGTATTTCCTCTCATTTTGATTATATCTGATTGTAATATTGGTTGTTTGTAAGCTATCAAAGCTAATGTCGCTTGTGTTGGTGCATCCAACTCACAATTTGAAATTAATTTAGTAGACAAATGATTGTATTCTTTACGAATATTTAGCCTATATCGATTTTCTTCTTTGACAACTTCTAAACTAGAACATCTTTCTTGATAATCCTTAATCAAGGATTCAATAGCTTCCTTAACAGAGCCTAAGCTACCTATATTACAAAAATTAGCAATTTCTTCCATAGTCAGAGCCTTCCCAGTAATAAATAGTACAGCTTCAACCTTCTTTTGAATGTCTTGCATAACTCGACAAATGGTTTAATAGTTTAAAAAGTTTCTTATGAAAAATCAACTTATAGAATATCTTAAAATAATCACAACTTAACCTATTTCTCCTGCAAATCCCTAAAGAGATGGTTATACAAACTAACCACAAAGTTTAAATATATCTTAGATGTTATATAATATAACATGCTTACAAAAAAACAAATAATGCTATTTAAGGAATCTGCTGATCATTTGTATAATTTGAAGGATTATACTTGTGCCACAATTTTATATTTTAAAACTCTTTTTGCAATACAAGATTTTCTATTGCTTGAAAAAATTGGAGAATCACCTAAAGATCATAATTCACGATTTAGGAAATTAGAACAATATTTTCCAGATTTGTTCAAATAATTGAATTTGGAGTTTGATACATATAGGGAAACTTATTCAAAGATTATTGATAAAGAAACATGTGAAAGAATAAAGGAGATTGTTGAAAATGACATTAATAAATACAAAATTAAAGAATAATTTAAAAAATCTTATTGATTCAAATGTTGTTGATATTTTATTATTTGGTTCTGTCGCTAGAGGCAAATTTAAACCCATTGATACAGATATTTTGATTATTTTTGAAAAAAAAATTGATAAAGAAATGGAATTAAAAATTAAAAAAGAAATAGAAAAATTCTATAAAAATGTATTAATTGTTTCTAAGAATACAAATACTGTTTTTGAAGATTCATTTGATGCTAGAGAGAGTGTTCTTTTTGAAGGGATTAGTTTAATTGAGAATAAGATCATTGCTGAAAAATATGGGTTTACTTCTATTGGGATGTTTAATTATGAAACAAAGAATTTAACAAATTTACAAAAAACCAAATTTTATTATACTTTAAATGGGAGAAAAAGTAGTGGTCTATTAAAAAAATTAAATTGTGTAAAACTATCAGATAATATTATTCTATCTCCCTTAGATAAAATTGATGAGTTAAAAGATTTTTTTGAATTTTGGAAGATAGATTATAAATATATTCCAACAATGATTCCAAGTAGAATGAAAAAAGTTTTACTTTAACTAATAGAATATCTCAAAATTGCAGCAATCTTTCCAATATCTCTTAATTGCTCACCTTCTGAAGTATCAGTACTAATAATCATTACAACTGCACCAGAGGCTTCAGCTTTTTCTTCATACTCATCTACTTTTTCATCTTGCATAGATTCAGAAATTAATATAGTATCAACTGCTCCCAATTCAAGAGCTTTTGCTACTTCAGATTCTCCATAAGCAACTTTTTGTGATTCTGTAGCCAATAACTTAAAGAATTTTTGCATTATATCTCTTTCTTCAGTGATAGCTTCCTTTGCAAGTACATCTTTGCTTTTTTCAACCAACTCTCTTAATCCAAAATCACCAGTATAACTTAAATCTTGAATGCTTACAATTTTTCTTTTCAATTGTTCATTAAGAAACCCTTCATCAATGAAATGATTTTTAGTCATTCCAGGTCCGCCGACTAATATTCCCTTAAGATCTTTTAACTCTAAAAATGCCTTGTTGGCAGCTTCACTTATTCTGTTAAAGAATTCTTTTGTAGCTTCTTCTCTGATTCTTGCAAATCTCTGCGCAGAATTATGAACTATAAACCCTTCTGCAATAAAATTCTCATTTGCTACAGTGATATCAATAAATGTTATTTCTCTGTCTTCTACTAATATCTTTTTAATAATAGACCCTTCACCATCTTCATTTAATAATTTCATTCCTTCTTCTAATTGTTCAGCAACTTTCTGACTGCCATCTTCTAAGAAAAAAATATGATCTCCGGAAGCAATGATTGTTTCCCCAGCATCAATGTGATAAACTTTATCTTTTTTTACTTCCCACTTCTTCAAAACTTCCGTCGAAATAAACTCTTTTTTGCTAAAATCATAACTTTTTAACATTTCTCCAATTTCAATTTCTTCTAATTTTGACCATTGTCCATCATCTAACATTACCGCTGTTTCTGGATGTAAACATTGCCCGCCAGCTCTAGTTTTACCTGGAACTGCAGAAGTCAACTCTGTCAGCTCTTGAATTTGTGTTCCTTTTAACAATCCAATATTTCCTTCTCTTTTATCCAAAACAATCAACCCAAAGGTATCTCGAACTTCCATCATATCTTTGAGAATATCTAATACAAACGTTTGATCACATCTGTACAATCGTATTTTCAAAGGTTGTGGTGGTTCAAAAGCAAAAACTTGAATATCTGGTTTTCCATCTTTGTCCGAAATATCCCCAGAAAAAATAGCTAATCCATTATCTGGATTTTTTTTATATAATCTTAAACTCCTAATCATTCTTTCTAAAGAATCAATAACATGCTGTTGTGTAGTCTTATCTTTAATATTAGCAGCAGTTCCTTGCTCTTGCTGTAAATGCTGGATAATTTTTATGATATCATAACCTGATGGAATGTAAACAGAAACTAGCTCGGTATGTCTGCCTCTAACTTTTTCTAATTGCCTTACAAACCTTTTTAATTTCTGCCTTTCTTTTGTGCTAACAGCCATTATGTTCCTTTATTTTTTGAAGATATTTAAGCTTACCGCTATAACTTAATTTCTAACTTTTTTCCAAAAATAATCTTCTCAGCTTTGGTGACAGCTTTTAGATCGTCAACAAACTCTTTGATCTCTTTTTCATCGAATGGAACTATTAATTCTTTAACGGGTTCCTTTAGTGAAATATTCTTTTCAGATTTTGCTTTTCTAACTTCAGAAATTACTTCTAATAACTTGTCTCCTATATTTTCAGCCTCTTCGTCAACTAACTTAGAATTATACTCTGGCCATTTGCTCAAGTGTATAGTTTTGACATTTTCTTTTTCTGCAAAATAATAACTATAAATTTCTTCCGTAACATAAGGCATTATAGGCGCAAATAATTTTAATATAGAATTTAATGTTTCATATAATACATATTGCCCGGACTTCCTGGCTTCTTTCCCTCGACTATCAGGATTGTATAATCTATCTTTAACCACTTCTAAATAAACATCACAAAAAGTTATCCAGAAAAACTTTTCAACTTCAGCTTTTACTTTTGAATATTCATATACTTCAAAACTTTCAGTGCAGTTTTTTATTAATTTATTTAATTTAGTTAATATCCATCTATCAAATGCTTCTAATTTTTCATGTTTTTCATAATCTTCTAA
>CAYHOR010000010.1:0-11359 GCA_964358235.1 Candidatus Woesearchaeota archaeon | reverse complement strand
AGTAATCAAATATCCAAATTTTTCACCCTCTTGGCATGGGTTTGGATGAATTTTTTGCGAGGAGCGACTTCTTCGCCCATTAAAATATCAAAAATTTTATCAGCTTCCTGGACGTCTTCAATGGTTACTTTCTTCATAGTTCTCCTCTCCGGATCCATGGTTGTCTCCCAAAGCTGAAACGGATTCATTTCTCCTAAACCCTTATATCGTTGAATACTTACTGCGCCCTCCGTAGCTTTAGCGAAGGAGGGTCCCTTTATTACTTTATCTTTCTCTTCTTCAGTGTATACATATTCAACTTCTTTGCCTTTTTGAATTCTATATAATGGGGGTTGAGCTATATAAAGATAGCCATTTTCAATAACTGGGGTAAAAAATCTATAAAACAAGGTTAAAAGCAGGGTTCTAATGTGAGCGCCGTCAACATCGGCATCAGTCATAATAATAATTCGATGATAGCGAAGTTTGTTTATATCAAAGTCCTCAGAAATAGCTGCGCCCAAAGCAATAATTAAAGATCTAATTTCTTTTGAGGTGAGGATTTTGTCTAATCTTGCTCTTTCAACATTTAGAATTTTTCCGCGTAAGGGCAGAATTGCCTGAAAATGACGGTCTCGTCCCTGTTTTGCGCTACCACCAGCGCTATCACCCTCAACAATATATAATTCTGATTCTTCAGGATTCTGGCTTGCGCAATCAGCTAATTTCCCGGGTAGAGCCATTCCTTCCAGAATTCCTTTTCTAATAACAGTTTCTCTTGCTACTTTAGCTGCTTTTCTTGCTTTTGCAGATAAAATAACTTTTTCTAAAATCTTTCTGGCATCAGTTGGATTTTTTTCTAAAAATTCTTCAAATGCCTCAGCAACAACCGTCTCCACAATCGCTCTTGCTTCTGGATTTCCTAACCTTGCCTTGGTTTGTCCTTCAAATTGCGGCTCTGGGATTTTTATGCTTACCACAGCCGTAACTCCTTCTCTTACATCATCACCGCTTAACTTTTCTTCTTCTTTTAAGAACCCATTTTTCTTTCCATAATCATTTAGAGTTCTGGTAATAGCAGCTCTAAAGCCAGTTGAATGCATTCCTCCTTCGCCAGTATGAATATTATTGGCAAAACTAAGCTCAACTGGTTGAATGTCAGTAGTATATTGAAGCGCAACTTCTACAACAGCATTTTCTTTTTCTCTTTCAAAGTAGAAAATATTTTCATGAACAACTCCTTGATCGCGGACTAAATACTTTATAAAAGAAATCAACCCCCCTTCAAAATATAAAGTGTATATTTTAGGTATTTTTTCTTTTTCTCTCTCATCAATAAGTGTGATTCTTACCCCCTTAGTTAAGTAAGTCTGCTCCCGCAAATGGTCTAAAATCATTCGCCAGCTAAATTTTATTTCCTTAAATACCTCTGGGTCTGGCTCAAACATTACATTTGTTCCGCTGTGAAAACATTTACCAATTTTTTTAACCTTTGTTCTTGCTTTTCCCTGAGAATATTCTTGGGCATATAACGATCCATCGCGACAAACTTCTACTCTCATCCATTGGGTTAGAGCGCAAACAACAGAAACGCCAACGCCATGAAGACCACCAGCAATCTTGTATGATTTTCCGCCAAATTTTCCACCAGCATGAAGAGTGGTCATTACTGTCTCTAGGGCAGATTTCTTAGTTTGAGGATGTTTAGCAACTGGAATCCCCCTTCCATCATCAGCTACTGCCACCCTGTTATTTGGAAGTAAGGTTATTCCTATTTCTGTGCAATAGCCAGCAATTGCTTCGTCTAAAGAGTTATCAACTACTTCCCAAATTAAATGATGAAGACCCTCAACTCCAGTTGAACCAATGTACATTCCCGGCCTTCTCCTAACCGGCTCCAATCCTTTCAACACATAAATATCTTTTGCCTCATAGCTAGAGGTTTCTTTCAATGCTTCAGCTACTTCTGGTTTCGGTTTTCTGACGTGTTTAATTAACCGTGTTTTCTTCACGGATTTTTTTGGTTTCTTAACTACGTTTCTCTTTTTTGCTGGTTTTTTAACTTTCTTCTCTTTCATAATATTTACTTTCTTACTTCCCACCCCTCCCTTCTTTCCAATGCGCAAATAATCCCTTTGTGAATTTTATTAACTTCTTCATTAATTAGGGTTCTATCCTCGGCTTGATAGATAATATGAAAAGCTAAATTCTTTTTCCCCTCGGGGATCCCTTCTCCCTCATACATATCAAATAAATCAACATCCTGAACCAAATCCCCGCCAGTAGTGTTTATAACATTTAAAACATCAGTTACACTATCACTTAAATTTACCAAAACAGCGATATCTCTAACCACGGCTGGATATTTTGAAGGATGTTGATAAGTTAATTCTTCCTCAACTAATTGAATTAAAAGTTCAAAATCAATATGAAACGCTGCTATCCCTCCCTTGATATCAAATTTAGACGAAATTTCTGGATTTATCTCGCCCAAAAATCCAATTTCTTCATTGTCTATTTTTATCTCTGCGCTTTTTCCTAAATGCCAAAATACTTTATTAATATCCTGCAAAGTCAAGACCTAATTCTCTTGTCATTGCGTGGGATTCTCCTTGTCTTTGTTTTACACTACCTCTTCCTAAGATGTAAGGTGATTTTACTCCGGTCACGATTGCCATGATTCGAAGTTTTCCTCTCATATCTTCAGAAATTCTTGCTCCCCAGATAACATTTGCATCGCTATCGAGAGCTGTAGTGATCATTTCTCCTGCTTTGTTTACTTCATCTAAAGTTAAGTCTGCTCCACCAGTTATGTGGATAAGTGCTCCTGTTGCGCCGTCATAACTCACCTCTAATAATGGATTCCCCAATGCTCTTTTCACTGCTTCTTCTACTCTTTTTTCAGAGCTGGATTCTCCAATACCTACAACGGACACATCTCCATTAGACATAATAGCTTTTACATCTGCGTAATCTAAGTTAACTAGAGATGGAACAGCGATGATTTCTACAATTCCTTTGATCATTGTTGAAACTAATTCGTTTGCAACAGCAAAAGCTTGTTGAACTGGCAAGTTCCCTGCAATTTCTACAAGTCTGTTGTTATCAATAACGATTACAGTATCACAAAGTTCTCTTAATTGTTGTAAACCATACTCTGCTTTTTCTATACGAGCACGTTCAATATTAAATGGCATTGTTACAGAACCAATTACAATTGCTCCTTCATCTTTTGCAATTTTTGCAACTACTGGAGCCGAGCCTGTTCCTGTACCACCACCCATACCTGCAGTTACGAAAACCATATCTGCACCATGTAAAAGTTGTTTAACTTCTGACATTTGTTCTTTTGCAGCTTCGTAACCCTTTTGCGGGAATCCACCACAGCCTAGACCTCTTGTCAAGCTTCTTCCAATAAGAAGTTTTTTATCTGCTTCAACCAAGTCTAAATGCTGCTTATCTGTGTTGATTGCGATAATTTCTGCGCCTTGAATACCTTTTTTATATAACCAATTTGTAACATTAGTTCCACCACCACCACAGCCGATAACTTTGATGTTAGCTTGACCAATAACATTATTTGATTGCGTCTGATTTCCCATATTTTGCAATGCGTTTTGTACTAAAAAATCCATTTTTGTTTACCCCATACCCTTTTTATTCGATATTAATCGATGATTTTAAGGTTTTTGATGTTTTAAGAGAAAGTTATTTATAAATATATTCTGACTTCGATATGTGTTTTGTTGTCTCTATATGATTCGAAACAGAAATTATTTAAAGTTTAAACTCAAACGAAGTTTATATGAATAATGGTGATAAAGTTTTTATTGAGAGTTTAAAAGGAAATTTTGAAGGAGTTTTAATGCCTAGTAATCAAGAAGAAATTATAATTTTGAAACTTTCTAGTGGGTATAACATTAGTTTGTTAAAAAAAGAAATTAAAAAAAGTAAAGTTTTAGAAAAACATAAATCTTCTGAAAGTAAAAAAGTTTCTGAAGTTAAATTTTCTAAAGAGAAAAAAACTATTTCTATCCTACATACAGGTGGAACTATTGCTTCAAAAGTGGATTATGAGACTGGAGCTGTGGTTGTTAAGTTTAGTTCAGATGAAATGATTAATTTATTTCCAGAATTACAAGGTTTAGTCAATATTAAATCTCGTTTTATTAGTCAAATGTCTTCTGATGATATGCGTTTTTCACATTATAATTTAATTGCTAAAGAAATTGAAAAAGAAATCAAAGAAGGAGTAGATGGAATAATTCTTACACAAGGAACTGATACTTTACATTATACTGCAGCAGCATTATCTTTTATTCTTGATGGGCTTTCAGTGCCTGTAATTATCGTTGGATCACAGAGATCAAGTGATAGAGGAAGTTCAGATGCTGCGATGAATCTTGTGTGTGCTGTTGAATTTATTATACAAAGTAATTTTTCTGAAGTAGGAGTTTGTATGCATAAATCTACAAATGATAATATTTGTTGGATACTTCCAGGATTGAAATGCAGAAAAATGCACAGTTCTAGAAGAGATGCATTTAGACCTGTTAATTCCTTACCTTATGCTGAAATAGATTTCAAGACGAAGAAAATAAATATTATTGATAATTCCTTTAGAAAAAAAGAAGAAAGAGATTTGAAGTTATGTTTATTTAAAGAAGTTAAAGTTGGATGGATGCGTTCTCGACCACAAATTTATGCTGATGAATTGAAAATTTATTCTTCTTATGATGGTTTACTTTTGGAAGGAACTGGTTTAGGACATATGCCTATTGGTTCACACAAAGATAATCAGGAATTTTTTGAATCATTAAAAAAATTAGCTCGGAAGATTCCTGTTATTATGTCGACGCAGACTATTTATGGCAGAGTTGATATGAATGTATATTCTCCTGGAAGGACACTTATGGATATTGGAATATTAGGAAACTATTCAGATATGACACCAGAAACTGCTTATATTAAATTAGCATGGTTGTTATCAAATTATCCTAAGAAAGTAAAAGAAATGTTTAGTGAGAATCTTAGGGGAGAGTTAAGTTCTAGGTTAAATCCTAAGTTTGAAATTTTTTGATTTCACCAAAATGTAAACTTGAATTTACTCAGAAGCAAATCTAAAGGAATGAAGTTCTTGCAGAAAACTATATAAAGGTCTCCATTTTTTAGGAAATGAATAAATCAAGATAATTCAAGGAGGAATTTAAAATATGGTAAAAGAAAAACCACACATAAACATTGTATTCGTTGGTCACGTTGATCACGGAAAAAGCACTACTGTAGGTAGATTGTTCTATGATTCAGGTGTTGTAGACGAGCAAACAATGAAAAAGTTAAAAGAAAAAGCTCAAGAATTAGGTAAAGCAGGATTCGAATTTGCTTTCATTATGGATAACTTGAAGGAAGAAAGAGAGAGAGGAGTTACTATCGATCTTATGCATAAAAAATTAGTGACTAATAAGTTTGAATATACTGTTATTGATGCTCCTGGTCACAAAGACTTTATCAAGAACATGATTACTGGGGCTTCACAAGCAGATATTGCATTTGTAGTTGTAGCAGCTGCAGAAGGAATTATGACTCAAACTAGAGAGCATATTATTTTGTGCAGAACTATGAACGTTAAGCAAATTGGTATCTTAGTTAATAAAATGGATACTGTAAATTATGATAAAGCTAAATATGATGCTGTAAAGACTGAAGTTTCAGTTTTATTAAAACAAGTAGGTTACAAAATAGAAGAAGTTCCTTTTATTCCAATTAGTGCTTGGAAAGGGGATAACGTTTTTAAGAAGTCTGAAAATATGGCTTGGTATACAGGGCCTACATTAATGCAACAATTAGATCTTTTCAAAGAACCTGAAAAACCAACAAATTTACCATTAAGAATTCCATTACAAGATGTGTACAACATCACAGGTATCGGAGTTGTTCCTGTTGGTAAAGTTGAAACTGGTATAATGAAGGTTGGAGACAAAATTATTGTTGTTCCTGGTAGAGAAGGTGCAGGTGTTGCTGGAGAAGTTAAATCTATTGAAATGCATCACGAGCAAATAACTCAAGCTATTCCTGGAGATAACATTGGTTTCTCAGTTAGAGGAATTGGTAAGAAAGATATTGCTAGAGGAGATGTTTTAGGACATCCAGATAGTCCACCTACTGTTGTAAGTGAGTTTACAGCTCAGATTATGGTATTAAACCATCCAACTGTTATTACAGCTGGTTATACACCTGTATTCCACGTACACACAGCTCAAATTGCTTGTCAGTTTTTAGCAATTGAGAAAAAATTGAATCCTACAACTGGTGAAGTATTGCAAGAAAATCCAGACTTTATCAAGAATGGAGAAGTTGCAATTGTTAAATTGAAACCTTTGAAACCTTTAGTAATTGAGACACAAAAGGATATTCCTCAACTGTCTTCATTTGCTATAAGAGACGCAGGACAAACAGTTGCTGTTGGTAGGTGTATTTCATTAGTTAAGAAATAATCTTAACTTTTTTTTTATTATCAAAAAATATATAAACATAGGATTAAATGAGTGAAAAGATGCAAAGAGCAAGAATAAGATTGGCGAGTACAAACATTGGTAAGTTAAATGAAATAATTGATTCTATAAAAGATATTGTTGAAAAAACAAAAGTTAGCATTTCTGGTCCAATTCCTCTGCCAACAAAGAAGTTAAAGATCACAACAAGAAAATCTCCTGATGGTGAAGGTAAAGCTTCATTTGATAATTTTGAAATGAGAGTTCACAAGAGATTAATTGATCTTGGTGTCGATGAAAGAAGTTTGAGAATGATAATGAGAGTTCATATTCCTGAAACTGTTAACATTTCTATTGAATTGTTAGATTAAATTATGAAAAATTATTTATTTTTACTTGGTTTGATTGGTTGTATAGATGATTCTGAGAGATTTAGTGATTATCAAGTTGGTAAAGTTGTAAAAGAAATTTCTCAAAATGAAGCTGGTTACTTTGAGTTAATAGTTCAAGATGGTTCTAAGAAGGTTAAATTACTTATTTATGATGAAAGACCTACAGTTTCGTCTTTAGTTCCTAAATTAGAAGATAATATATTCATTAATTCAGTTGTTTCATTTCCTAAAAGAAACTTTGGAATTTACTTGTTTAATAGTAGAGATTCATGTATTTTACCCTCAGATTATTTAATTGTAGTAGATTAAATTTAAATATTAAGTTATGTTATGATTATTTATGTTTAAGGATTTAGAAAAGCTTTTATGTCATAAATATTATTTGCATACTAAGAAATTTGAGTTGTTAAGGCAATTAAAAACTGATAAATATTTTAGTTCAGTTACAATTTTAAATAAAGTCCATATAATCATCAACAAAGAAATATCTAATAATAAAAAGATTATCCAAGTATTAAGAGAATCAGATTATGATAAAAAAGAGTTTGTAGTTCCGATTTGTATTACTTTAAAAAAAATTAATTTGATTTTGAGAAAAGAGAATAGTTTGCTTTATCATACCAATTTTTTATCTTATAGTGTTAGGCTTATAACTGGAAGAAAAAATTATTTTAAAAATAAATTAATAGATTTTAGAAAATTAACTGATAAAGAATTACAACTTTATGAGATATTTTTTGAATTATCTAAAAAATTTCCTTTAGAATGTCAGATAGATCAAAATGAGATAAAAAAATCTGTTCGTTTGATATTAGAACTTCAACAAGAGTTGCATAAGTTAAAAGAGTTTATTGGAAATTCTGAATTAGTTAAAAAACAAGGTGAAAAAGTCTTAGTAACAATTGGAAAAATACAAAATACTGAAATATATGGGTTTGTCAAACAAGATGTTGAATATATCAAAATAAAAGTAGAGTATATTGTCAAGCATCCTAAAGAAAATAAATTAACTTATTTTTTGACTACTGTTTATATTATTGCTCCTGGAACGTTTGAAATGACTGGTGCGTTTTTGTTTTTTAAGTATTTAGGAAAATATACAATAAATAAGACTAAGAAGATTAAAGAAAGATTAAAGAAAAATTAATTATATTTTTTTAGCAATAGTACTAGGACCTCTTCTTTTAACAGATGGTCCGTCTCTGACTTCAAATCCTGCAGCTTTAAGATTATCTCTTACTGATCGTGCACAAGAGTAAGTTGCCAATTGTGCACCTGGTTTCATTAGTTTGTAAATATCTTGAAAGAACTCTTTAGTCCATAATTCTGGGTTTCTTTTTGGAGAGAAAGGATCTAAAAACACTACATCAAATTTTTCTTTTATATCTTTAATAGTTATTTCTGCTGGGCCTAAAATAAGTTTTATTTCATAATCTTTGTCTTTGTAATAATGATCTTTTGCGACTTTTTTAATAATTTCATACTTTGGACTTATATTTAATTCCTGCAGTTGATCTAAAACGTTTTGGTCAATTTCTAATGCAATAATTTTTAGATTTTTTGCATTTTCTATTGCTGCATAGGTATTATAACCCAACCCAAAGCAAATATCTAAAATAACTTGATTATCTTTGACTTCTAAAGGTTCAATGTATTTTTTTTGAGCTTCTTCTAATGCTCCTGTTAAAGAATGATAAACTTCTTGATATTTTTCATTAAAGAATGTAAATGAATTATCTTTAGTTTGTACAACTTTCATTTTTTAGGTAGTTTAAGCATTGGTTTATAGTTCTTTTGGTTGTGTTAAGTTCTATAACTTTATGTTTGGCTTCTAGTGCTTCAACAAGGCAGATTTCAAATGCTTCTGCTTCAAGATTATCTTTTATCTTAATTAATGAATATTTACGTTTTATTAGACGTTTTTTTAAGACTTTAAGATCTGTTGTAGTTACAATACATAAGTCTACGTATTTTTGTAGAATATAATGAGAAAGATGTGAATCTATGATTAAATTAGGTTCTTTTTTTATTTCTTGAATCAATAATTTAGCTAATTTATTTTCATCTACTACATAAGTATGCCTTTTTTCATCATAAGATTCTCTGAGTTTATGTTTTCTTATAATTTTATTAACATCTAAGTATTTATATTTAATAACTTTGGATAAAGCTTTGGCTAATACAGTTTTTCCAGTTCCAGGTGTTCCTGTGATGATTATTATCATAGAAGATATTAGATCATATTTGTTTATATAAATTTCTTAGAAAGGTTTAAAAATGATAAAGCTTTATAATTAAATATGTATCAAAAGACGTTGACTTTAATTTTAGCGATTGCAGCTTTATTTAGTGTTGGTTTTGGAATTACAGGTTTTGCTACTTTGGATGATTCGCAGATTTGTTTACAAGATAATGATTGTCATTATTCAGTTTGTTGTCCATTACAAGAAAAAGATTATGGTGTATGTTCTCAAGAATCTGAATGTTCAGAAATATATTTTAACTCTGCTGAAAAAAGTGCTATGATGAGTCCAGAAATTGGTGAACAAGCTGAAAGAAGTTATATTGCTGTTGTTTTAGGAATAATTATTTTAATGATCTTAGCAATTGTTGGATACTTTGAATGGAAACAAGAAAGAGTAGAGAAAATAGTTAAGAAAGTTAGAAAGTTTAAGAAATAATTGTTCCAATAAATTCTTTATTATTTAATATTTTATTTAAGTTATTATTACCTTGAATAATATAAGTAAGTATATGATTTTCCATAATTATTTTTGAAGCTTTTTGATCAAGAACAAAGTGCTGGCCTGCTTCATATTTTATTTTTTTTATTTTTTCATTAAAATCTTTAAATGTGATTTCTTTGATAAGTTTAGCATTCTTGTATTTATTTGGATCTTTAGTGTATAATCCTGAAACATTTGTCATATTTATGAAGCATTTAGCTTTAGTTAATTGAGATAGTTCAGCAGCGTTAGCATCTGAAGTCATTTTAGGTCTATTTCCCAAAGCGCCACAAACTATGATTCTTTGTTTTAATTTAAGAACTTCTTCTTGTGTTATTGGTAATTTATTATTTAATTTTAATATCTCTTGAACTAATTCTGCGTTCATTCTTGTTGCCATTATTCCAAGAATAGAGAATTCTTTTTCTGTAAGGTGTTCTTTTCTTGCAGCTTCGATATAGTTTCTTGCAGTTTTGCCACCGCCACAGATTATTATGAATTTGTATTTTTTATTATTGAGGATTGCTTTTTTAAATTCTTCTAGAAATTTATAATTGATTTTATTTGGTGCTATTATCGACCCTCCTAAAGAAATTACTATAGTTTGCATTTGTTATTTATAGAAATATAAGTATATAAATTTAATCTACAGTAAACAATTTAGAATCATGGACATCAAATAATCCTAATCTCGCACCTGCATCCAACCAGCCATGTGCGTAGTTCAAAGCTGCAAAAGCGTTGACAATTTCTCCTTTCTTTTCAAAATGTTCTGCATCTGATACATATCGTTCTATCATATCCAAAAAATCTTCTCTATTAGATTGAAATTGTAAAAGTCTATTTTTTGAAGCTTTTGCTAATTTTAATGCTTCTTTAGTAACTTGAAAATATTTATTCAGTTTTTGGGATGTTATCTGGCTGTTCATTTTGTTCTTCTTGAATATGTGGATGAGAATATTTAACACGTTCTACTGTGCTAACTTTGTCTCCTTCTCTGAGTTTCATTATCTTTACACCTTGAGTATTTCTACTTATATTTGGAACATCTTTTACTGATATTCTAATAATAATTCCATTTTTTGAAATTACAATTATTTCATCGTTATCTTTAACAGTTTTTATTGCCACTACGTTACCGTTTCTGTCTGAAGTTTTAATGTTAATAACCCCTTTACCACCTCTAGTAATTAATCTATAATCTTGAATATCAGTCCTTTTTCCAAATCCATTTTCAGTTATGGTTAAGATTTGACCTGTATCAATTGCAACTTCCATTCCAATTACTTCATCACCTTTTTCTAGTGTAATACCTTTAACACCTTGAGAGTTTCTTCCAACGTCACGAACGTCATCTTCATCAAATCTAACTGCGTTTCCTTTTTTAGTTCCAATTAAGAATTTTAGAGTTCCTGGAGTTAGTTTTACTGTTACTAATTCATCTTCTTCTCTTAATTTAATTCCTACTATTCCACCTTTTCTTGGGTGTGAGTATTCAGATAATGGAGTTTTTTTGATTAAACCTAATTTTGTACACATAATCAAAAAATGATTATCAGTAAATTCTTTTATAGGAATAACTGTAGTAATAACCTCATTTGGTTTTAATTCTAGCAAGTTAATTATTGCTTTTCCTTTTGCATATTTTCCTGCTTCTGGGATTTGATAAATCTTTAACCAATAGACTTGTCCTGTTGCACTAAAACATAACAAATAATGATGAGTTGTTGTAACTAAAATCTTATCTACATCTTCTTCTTCTTTCTTTTCA
>CAYHOR010000009.1:0-11417 GCA_964358235.1 Candidatus Woesearchaeota archaeon | reverse complement strand
ATGGGTTTTTATCTTCCTGGAGTTATTAAACTACAAGATGAAGAAATTATTAAAACTAATTTGAGTAAAGAAGAATTAATTCATCTGCATGTTATTCCAAATGATAATGTTATCGAGTCGTGGAAATCAAAAGTTAAAGCTATTTTATTAGGTCATTGCCATCTAGATCATATTGGAGCAGTTCCATATCTTGCTGAACAATACAATTGTCCAGTTTTTGGTTCTCCTTATACTCTCGAAGTTTTAAAAAGTATTTTAAAAGATGAAGAAATTAAAATAAAAAATAAATTAAGAACTCTTAATGGTAATGATATAATAAAAATTTCTCCAACTTTATCTATTGAATTTATGCCTATTCCACATTCTACTCCGATGGCTATGTTAATAGTATTGCATACTCCTAAAGGAGTTATTATTTATGGTAATGATTTCAAATTGGATAATAGTCCAACATTAGGTCCTAAAACAGATTTCAAAAGATTAAAAGAACTTAGTGATGAAGGAGTTTTAGCTTTGATTATTGATTCATTGTATGCTAATGAAGAAATGAAAACTCCATCTGAATTTGTAGCAAAAGAAATGTTAAAAGATGTTTTATTAAGTGTTGAAAATAAAAATAATCTTATTGTAGTCACTACATTTGCTTCTCACATTGCACGATTAAAAGAAACAATTGAATTTGGTAGAAAATTAAATAGAGAAATTGTTATATTAGGTAGATCAATGAATAAATATATCACTGCTGCTGAAAATATAAAATTAGTTAATTTTACTAAAGAAGCAGAACTAATTAAATATCCTGATCAAGTTAGAAAAAAATTGAAAGAAATTCAAAAAAATCCTGGAAAATATTTAATAATTTGTACAGGACATCAGGGAGAACCTAGGTCGATAATGATGAGAATTGCTACAAGAGATTTGCCTTATGAGTTTGCTCCTGGAGATCAAGTAGTATTTGCATGCAAGGTTATTCCTGATCCAATTAACATTGCAAATCGAGTTGCATTGGAAGCTAAATTAAGAGCAAAAGGTGTTAGATTATTCAAAGATATTCATGCTTCTGGTCATTTAGCAAGAGAAGATATTCGAGATTTGATTCAAATCTTAAAACCTAAACATATTATTCCAGCGCAAGGAGATTCTACAAAACTGGTACCTTTAGTGGAATTAGCTGAAGAAATGGGTTATATCGACGGAAAAACTGTTCATTTAGTAAAAAATGGTGAATTAGTTTTACTTGATTAATTTCAACCAAAAGGGTAAAAAATCCAAAGGTTTATAAAGTCTAGATTTTTTTGAGACCCTATGAGTGTATCTTTCTTACCATCGGGACTGCAAAATCCGTCGATTTTCATAATTCACAACTTCAATGGACTAGTAAGGACTATAAGGTAAGAAGGATTTAACTATGCCCTGATGGTGTAGTTGGCCTATCATGTGACCCTGTCGAGGTCACGACCCGGGTTCGAATCCCGGTCAGGGCGTTCGCGGGCCGGTAGCTCAGCTTGGTAGAGCACCTCTGACTTTGGATTCATTCGAAGTCCTGGTGAAACTTTTATCAAGTGAAGACATGAGGTGGTCGCGGGTTCAAATCCCGTCCGGCTCATAATCAAAAAAGAGGATGTCGTAGGGGAGTAAACTGAAAAATGGATTCAACTGTTGAAATATCTAAGCACATCCTGGTACCAAAGCATACAAAGATTTCAGAAGAGGAAATTAAAGTAATATTGGATAAATATAATATATCGTTAAATCAATTACCAAAAATTTTAAAATCTGATCCTGCTATTAAAAATCTTAATGCTGAAGTTGGTGATGTTATAAAAATTGAAAGAGATAGCCCTACAATGGGAACTGTTGATTTTTTTAGGGCGGTAATACATGGTTAAAGAAAATAACTATAATCATTTATTAGTCAAAAAATATTTTGAAGAACATTCTTTTATTGAATCTAGCATTGCTTCTTTTAACAAATTTATTGATATTGAATTACAAAAAACTATTGATGAAATTGGAGACATTGTTCCAACAATCTTACCTACTGATGTTCAAGAATTTACCATAAAATTAAATAAAATTTGGATTGAAAAACCTCAAATTACTGAAGCTGATGGTTCAAAAAGAAATATTTTTCCTATTGAAGCAAGATTGAGAAAATTAACTTACGCTTCTCCTATCTTTTTAGAAGTTTCAGTTTTTATTGACGGTATTCAAAGAGAATCATTTATTTCTCAAATTGGTAAAATTCCAATTATGTTAAGATCAAAATTTTGTCATCTTTACAAACTAACTGAAGATGAGTTAATTCAACATGGTGAAGATCCAACTGATCCTGGTGGTTATTTTATTATTAATGGAAATGAAAGAGTAATTATTACTGTAGAAGATTTATTTCCTAATAAAGTTTTTTTCCAATATAGCAAAATTGGTCCAAGCAAATATACTGCTAAAGTTTTTTCACAAAGAGGACCATATAGTATTCCACATGCTATTGAACAAATGAAAGATGGAATTTTCTATATTTCATTTACAAAATTTAAAAGAATTCCTTTATTCTCTGTAATAAAAGCTTTAGGTTTAACCAAAGATAAAGAAATTATGGAAGCAATTTGTGATGAAAAAGAATATGATGATGTTTACATTAACTTATATAATTCTGCAGAATTCAAAAATACTGACGATGCAATTGAATTTATTGCTAAAAAAATTGGTTTAACTCAACCTAAGGAAATTAAGATAGAAAAAACCAATGAACAATTAGATCTTTATTTAATGCCACATATTGGAATTACTGCTAAAGAAAGAATATTAAAAGCATATCATTTATGTAAATTAATAAAAAGGTTTATGCAAATTTCCATAGATCAAAAAGCAAACACAGACAAAGATCATTATAAAAATAAAAAATTGAAATTAGCAGGAGATTTGATTGGTGATTTATTTAGAGTAAATATGCGTGTATTAGTTAACGATATTTTATATAACTTTCAAAGACTTGTTAAGAGAGGAAAATTCCAATCTGTTAAAATAATTATCAGAGATAAATTACTAACTTCAAGATTAAAGAGTGCAATTGCAACTGGTGCTTGGGTTGGTGGTAGAAGAGGAATTAGTCAAAACATTGCTAGAGTAAACTACTTAGATTCAATGTCTCATTTAGGAAGAGTTGTATCATTATTATCTGCGACTCAAGAAAATTTTGAAGCTAGAGAGATTCATTCAACACATTGGGGAAGACTTTGCCCAATTGAAACTCCTGAAGGAACTCCAATTGGATTGAGAAAAAATTTAGCATTATTATGCCAAATTACTCAAGAAGAAGTTCCTGAAGAAAAATTAAAAAAGTCTCTTGAAAATATGGGAGTTAAACTTATAAAATGAGTGACATTTATTTAGATGAAAAGTTCATTGGTACAATAGAAAATCCAAAAGAGTTTATAGCTTCTTTTGTAGAAGAAAGAAGAAAACAAAAAATTTCTCAAATAATTAATGTAAGTTACGATTCTGAATTTGATGAAGTTTCTGTTCATACTGCAACTGGAAGGGTAAGAAGACCTCTTATTGTTGTAGAAAATGGAAAATCATTCTTAACTGAGGAAATAATTAAAAAATTAGAATCTAAAGATTTAAGATGGCAGGATTTAGTTGATCAAGGAATAATTGAATACTTGGATGCTAATGAAGAAGAAAATACTTATGTTTGTCTCAACGAAAAAGATTTGACAAAAGAACATACTCATTTAGAAATTGATCCTATTGCAATCTTAGGTTTAATTACTTCACTTGTACCTTATGCTAATTTTGGTCAAAGTGCTAGACTTAACAGAGGATCAAAAACTCAAAAACAAGCTTTAGGTCTTTATGCAAGTAATTATTTGTTAAGAATGGATACTGATATTAGTGTTTTGCAATATCCTCAAAGACCAATTGTAAAATCTTTTATGCACGATATTAGTAAATATGACAGACATCCTTGTGGTCAAAATATTACAATTGCATTATTAAGTTATGATGGGTATAATATGGAGGATTCATTAATTGTTAATGGGGGATCTATTCAAAGAGGTTTTGCAAGATCATTTTACTTTAGACCTTACAATGCAGATGAATTAAGATATCAAGGTGGTTTAATCGATGAAATTGCAATTCCTGATAAAGAAGTTAAAGGTTACAAATCTGAAGAAGATTATAAATTTTTAGAAGATGATGGTATTGTTTATCCAGAAGCAAAAGTTGTTGAAGATGACGTTCTAATTGGAAAAACCTCACCTCCAAGATTCCTTGGTGAAATGGAAGAATTTAGTATTGCTGCAAACTCTAGACGAGAAAGTTCAATTGGTGTTAAGCATGGAGAAAGAGGAGTTGTTGATATGGTTATTGTTACCGAAAATGATGAGGGTAATAGATTAATTCAAATTAGATTAAGAGATGAAAGAATTCCGGAAGCTGGAGATAAGTTCGCTTCAAGATACGGACAAAAAGGAGTTATTGGAAGAATTGTTCCACAGGCTGATATGCCATTTACAGCTTCAGGTATTATCCCAGATTTAATTTTCTCACCTCACTCAATCCCTTCAAGAATGACAATTTCTCATTTAATTGAAGTAATTGGTGGTAAAGTTGGTGCACTTGCAGGACGACAAATTGATGGAACTACTTTCTCAGCTGAATCTGAAAAAGATTTAAGAGAAGAATTATTAACTTTAGGTTTCAGAGAAGATGGAACCGAAAGAATGTACAATGGAATTACTGGTGAAGAACTTCAAGCTAATATTTTCGTAGGAAATATGTATTACTTAAAATTAAAACATATGGTAGCAAACAAAATGCATGCAAGAGCATCTGGTAAAATTCAACTTCTTACAAGACAACCTATTGAAGGTAGAAGTGTAGGAGGAGGTTTGAGACTAGGAGAGATGGAGAAAGACTGTCTTGTAGCTCACGGAGCATCACTGTTACTTAAAGAAAGATTTGATTCTGATAAAACTGTTGTTCACATTTGTGAAAGCTGTGGAATGGTTGCTGTTTTTGATTGGATAAAGAAAAGAGCATCATGTCCAAAATGTGGTGTGAATGCTGAAGTAAACGCAGTAGAAATGAGTTATGCATTCAAACTATTATTAGATGAATTAAAAGCATTAACAATATATCCAAAACTAAATTTAAAGAGTAAGTACTAAAATGGAAATAATCTACAAAAAAGTTGGAAGTATAGGATTTAGCCTTTTATCTCCTCAACATATAAAGAAAATGGCTAACGTAAAAATTGTTACACCAGAACTTTATGATAAAGAAGGTTATCCTGTTGAAGGTGGTTTAATGGATACTCGTTTAGGAGTTATCGACCCTGGTTTGAGATGTAGATCTTGTAATGGTAAATTAAAAGAATGTCCTGGTCACTTTGGTTATATTGAATTAGGAAGACCTGTTCTTCATATTAGTTATATCAAAGCAATTTACACTTTTTTACAAGTAACTTGTAAAGACTGCAGTAGAATAATGGTTGATGATGAAGAAATTTTAAAATACAAATCCAAAATAGAAAAATTAAAAGCAATGGGTAAAGGAGAATTAATTCCTAAAGTTTGCAAATTAATAAGAACTGCAGCTAAAGCTTCAAAAAAATGTCCACATTGTAAAGCAAAAATAACTCCAATTAAATTTGAAAAACCAAGTACTTTTATGGATGATACAAAAAGAGTAAGTCCAATTGAAATTCTGCAAAAGTTTGAAAAAATTTCTGATGAAGATTGTAGACTTACAGGAATCAATCCTGAATTTGCTAGACCTGAATGGATGATTCTTTCAGTATTCCCAATTCCTCCTGTAACAATGAGACCTTCAATCACTCTTGAGAGTGGAGAAAGAGCAGAAGATGATTTAACCCACAAATTAAGTGATATAGTTAGGATAAATCAAAGATTATTTGAAAATATTAATGCTGGTGCTCCAGAAATTATTGTTGAAGATCTTTGGGATTTATTGCAATATCATGTAACTACATTTTTTAATAACGATGTAGCTCAAGTTCCTCCTGCTAGACACAGATCTGGTCAACCTTTGAAAACTATTACAGAGAGAATAAAAAGTAAAGAAGGCCGTTTCAGACATAACTTAGCAGGTAAGAGAGTAAATTATGCTGCACGTACAGTTATTTCTCCGGATCCAAAATTAGAATTAAATGAAGTTGGTGTTCCATTATTAATTGCAATGGAATTAACAGTTCCAGAACGAGTAACAGAATGGAATATTGATTGGTTAAAAACATTTATTAAAAATGGTCCAAAAGTTTATCCTGGTGCAAATTATGTTTTAGATGGCACTAAAAAGAAAAAAATCTCTTTAGAAACTCAAGAAGTAATTTTACAAGAATTAGTTCCAGGCCAAATTGTTGAAAGACATTTGTTAGATGGAGATGTTTCATTATTTAACAGACAACCTTCTCTGCACAGAATGTCAATCATGTGTCATAGAGTTAGAATTCTTCCAGGAAGATCATTCAGATTAAATCCATCAGTTTGTAATCCTTACAACGCAGATTTTGATGGAGATGAGATGAACTTGCATATTCCACAGACTGAAGAAGCTCGTGCTGAAGCGCAAATTTTAATGGAAGTAGAAACTCAAATTATGAGCCCAAAACATGGTCTTAATGTAATTGGATGTATTGAAGATGCTGTTACAGGTAATTATCTTTTGACTGGTGATACTACAACTATGCCTAAAGAAGAAGCAATTGCTATGTTGATTTCCATAGGTGTAGAAGAAAGTAGTAAATTAAACAAATTCAAAAAAATAGTTACAGGCAAAGAAATATTTTCAGCATTGTTGCCTAATGATTTTAATTTTATTTATGAACATGTTGTTATCGAAGATGGTCAATTAAAGACTGGTCAAATTAATCCAAAAACTATTGGAGAAGACAATGGTACTTTATTGAGAGATATCCACAGAAACTATTCTGAAGAAATTTGTGTTGATTTATTTGGTAAAATTTTCAAATTAGGTTTAGCTTTCTTGGAAAAGAGAGGATTTACAATTACTACTGCTGATGCAGATGTTCCAGATGATGTAAGGGAAAAAGCAAAACAAACTATTGCTGATGCAATTGATGCTGTTGACGATTTAATTGATCAATATAAGAAAAATAAATTGAAAAACTTTTCAGGTAAAACTTTAGAAGAAACTTTAGAAATATTGATCATGCAAAAACTTAACGAGACAAGAAATTCTATAGGAAAAATGATTAGTAAATCTGTTCCTGAAACTAACAATGCAATTATTATGTCTCGTGCTGGAAAAGGTAACATTACTAACTTGGCTCAAACAAGTATTCTTGTAGGACAACAAGCTCTTAGAGGTAAAAGAATTGAAAGAGGATACAGAAATAGAACATTATCATTATTCAAAGAAAAAGATATGAGTCCTGCAGCAAAAGGATTTGTAAGACACAGTTATAAAAATGGTTTAAATCCAGTTGAGTTTTTCTTTCATGCAATGACAGGAAGAGATTCACTGATGGATACTGCTCTGAGAACTCCAAAGTCTGGTTACTTGTACAGAAGGCTTGCAAACGCATTGCAAGATCTAAAAGTAGAATATGATGGAACTGTCAGAGATGCAAACAAATCAATTGTACAATTTGCATATGGTGATGATAGAATTGATGTTTCCAGAAGTGAAAATGGAACTATTGATGTTAATAAGATTATCAAGGAAGTGAGCAGGAAAAAATGAATAACGACCTAATGAAACAATATGAAGGAAAACTTCCAAGGCCATTGATTGAACAAGTGATCAAAGGTGCAGAAGAAGAGAAGTTAACTAAAGCTCAAATCGAAAAAGTATTTTTAAAATTGGAAGAAAAATACAAATATTCTAAAATTCAACCTGGTGAAGCTATAGGTATTATTACAGCAGAATCTTTTGGTGAACCCGGAACTCAGATGAGCTTGGATTATGAAGAAAAAGTTATTGTTAGAAGCGGAAATCAAATTAAGATGATTAAAATTGGAGAATTAATTGATAATGTAATGAATACATTAGGTAGTACAAAAATAAAAAATGAAACTGAAATTTTTGATCTTAAAGAAATGGAGCTATTTGTACCTGCAATTAGCAATAATGAAAAAATTGACTGGAGAAAAGTTACTCAGTTGAGTAGACATACTGCTCCTGAAAAACTTTTAAAACTAGTTACTCGTTCTGGAAGATCAATAACAGCAACTCCTTTCCATTCATTTGTAATTAGAAAAGATAATCAAGTTCTTCCTGTTGCTGGTTCAAGCTTGATTAAAGGTGATCGTATACCTTGTGTCAAAAATTTAAGAAATGATATTCAAAATCAATACTTAAATCTTAAAGAGTATCTTTCTCCACAAGAATATATTTTTGAAAGTGAACTTAGAAAAGCAATAAATAATGAAGAAGCAAGTATTCCAATTACAAGTTATGAACAGATTAATAATTATAGACAAGGAAGAAACATTCATCAATTACAGCAAAATTGTGTTTATTCTTTCCAGAACCATAGTGAAGCAATAATTCCAGAACTTCTTCCTTTAGATGAAGATTTTGGATTTTTAGTTGGTGCATATCTTGCAGAAGGATCATGTAGCAAATATAGAGTAGGAATATCTAACATTTCTCCAGAATATAGAGTAAGAATATCTGAATTTGCAAAAAAATATAATATTAATTCTAGTGTAAATTATGATATTGGTGAATATGGAGAGAGTATAACTTTAGATCTTAATTCAAAAGTTCTTTCAGATCTTCTTTACAAAACTTGTTCAAAACTTGCTCAAAATAAATTTGTTCCAGATTTTGCATTTACTGCAAATAAGAAATTTTTAAAAGGTTTATTGCAGGCTTATTTTGATGGTGATGGTAATATTTCTGTGGATAGAAAAATGATTAGAGTGAGTTCATCATCAAAAGAATTAAGAGATGGTATTGCAATTCTCCTTTCTGAAATGGGAATATTTACTACAAAATCTATTGCAAAAAAAGAACAATTTACATTAATTATTCCTCATAAATATGCTACTCTTTTTGCTGAGAAGATTAGTTGTACAATTCCAAAAAAGAAAGAAAAATTATTGCAATTGACTAGTATTCCATTTGCTGATAAAAGATATGATGTTTTAGATATGATCCCTGGAATAAACAGTATTCTCTCAGAGATTGGTAAAAAATTAAGTATACCTACAAGATATACTCACAAATTTACAAAAAAACAAAAAATTGGTCGTGAAACATTGAAGAATTATATATCTAGATTTGAAGAAGAAGCTCAAAAAAAGAATATAAATATCAAGAAAGAAATTCAAATATTAAATATTGCTGTGAATAGTGAAGTAGTTTGGGATGAGATTGTTTCAATTGAAGAAATAAATCCAACTAATAAAAAGGTTTATGACTTTTCTGTTGAAGATTTAGAAACATTTACAACTTTTGATGGTTTGATAACACATAACACCCTGAGAACTTTCCATTTTGCAGGAGTAGCAGAAGTAAACGTTACATTAGGTCTTCCTAGACTTATCGAAATATTCGACGCTAGAAAAGAACCAAGTACGCCATTGATGACTATTTTTTTGAACAAACCTTATAATAAAGATGAAAAACATTTGGAAAAAATTATTGCTCAGATTAAAGAAATTAGAGTTCATGAAGTTTTGAATGAAATTTCAATTAATTTGTTAAAATCCCAAGTTGAATATGTTCTAAATAAAAAAAGAATGAAAGAACTTGGAATTGGTGATGAAGAAGCAGTTAAATCAATAAAAGATGCTTTGAAAATTGCTGAAATTACTGAAAAAGAAGGAAGATTCTTCGCTGTGCCAAAAAATAAAGAAGGCGGTCTTCCAGGTCTGTATGCTCTAAAAGAAAAACTAAAAGATATTAAAGTTAAAGGTCTCGACGGAATTCAAGATGTAATTCCAAAGATGGATAATAATGAAATTATTTTATTGGCAGCAGGATCAAACTTGAAAGAAGTATTTAAGATTGCTGAAGTAGATTTCACTAGAACATTAACAAACAATGTTTTTGAAGTCGCAAAAGTTTTAGGTATTGAAGCAGCAAGACAAATGATTATTAAAGAAGCTTTAAAAGTTATTCAAGAACAAGGTTTAGATATTGATATAAGGCATATTATGTTTATTTCAGACTTGATGACAAACAAAGGAGAAATCAAAGGAGTGACTAGAAGTGGTATTACTGAAGAAAAAGAATCAGTGCTTGCTAGAGCTTCATTCGAAACTCCAATTAGACACTTGATTAATGCTAGTCTTGTTGGAGAAGTAGATTATTTAACTTCAGTTGTAGAGAATGTAATGATTAACCAACCTATTCCATTGGGAACAGGTTTGCCAAAATTAGTTACAAAATTTAAGGAGAATAAAAAATGAGTGTTGAAATTTTAAAATTGGCTTTGAAAGATAAAAAATTTACTTTTGGAGTAAATGAAACTATAAAAAAATTAAAGTTGGGCAAAGTTGATCATATATTTTTAGCAAAAGATTGTAACTCTATTGATAGAGATCTTATATTAAATTATAAAAAGCAGGGGAAGATAAACGTTTTTGAACTGGAAATTTCCGCTTCAGATATTGGAGCATTATGTAAAAAACAATTTTCAATTTCAGTTCTTTCTTACTAAAAATGATTCAATACGACATGCAAACAATTGGCCTTATCAATCATTTTGAAAAGACTACTGGAGCAAAAGTTAAAGATTGTTTTGCTGATGATGATGGATTAGTTTTTGTTGTTTATCCTAAAGAGTTAAGAAAAGCTTTGGAGCATGGCGGAGAGAAAGTAAAAAAATTAGGATTCATTTTAAAAAAAAGAATAAGAGTTATTGAATTTAATGAAGATATTCAAAGATTTGTTCAGAATTTGTTATATCCAATGAGACCAGAAACTGAACTTCAAAATAATATATTAATCATAAGAGGAAAGGATTCAAAAGAGAAAGGGCAGATATTTGGAAGAGAGAGGACAAATCTCAAAAAAATACAAAATATTGTTAACAAATATTTCAAAATAGAATTGAAAGTTATGTAACAGAAACCTTTAAAAAGTCCTAAATTTCTCAGAAGTGAAACAATGGGTAAGAAAAGTAACGGATTAAACGCAGGAACAAAACTAGCTAAGAGAAGAAAAGCTAGTTTAATGGCAAATAAAGATTATAAAAGAAGATTATTTAATCTTAAAGTTAAAGCAGATCCTTTAGAAGGTAGTTCTCAAGCTAAAGCAATTGTATTAGAAAAAATTCAATTAGAAGCTAAACAGCCTAACTCAGCGATGAGAAAAGCTATTAGATGTCAAGTTATAAAAAAATGGTAAAAAAGTTAATGATTTCGTTCCAGGAATGAATGCAATTAAAATGGTTGATGAACTTGATGATT
>CAYHOR010000008.1:0-11663 GCA_964358235.1 Candidatus Woesearchaeota archaeon | reverse complement strand
GCGGCGTATGCCTTTCAAACTGTCATTAGCTTTTGGGAGTAAAATGGTGCGGGCGCCGGTTTGTTTCAATAAGGCCTCGAGAAGCGGCGTATTGGAATCGTAAATTTGGCCCCGTTTTAATTTTTTACCGGCAGGGATAATTTCAAAAATCTTATCAAAAATGTTTCTAATTGGAAAGAACTTACAATTATTGATTCTTTAAAAGCACATAAAGGAAGAGTCAAATTAAATCAATCTAAAATGATTTCTCCAATAATTTTGATAGATCCAGTTCAATCATCAAGAAACGTAACTGCAGCAGTCTCAAAAGAAAAATATAATATTTTCATTGATAGTGCAAAAGAATATCAAAAAAAACCAAATAAATCTTTTTTTATAACAAAAGAATTTTCATTAAATGAAATTGTTAAAAAAGGGAATTTAATATTAACAGAAATAATACCTTTGGAAGGAAAAAAAGATATTGTTGGCTCAAAAATATTAAAAGTTTTTGAACTAATAACCAATAAATTAAAAGAAAATAATTTTATTATCTTAAATTCAGGCTGGCATTGGAATAATAAAGCTTTATTATTTTGGGATATAGATTCTAAACCACTTTCTGATAAAATAAAACATAAAGGTCCGCCATTAACAAATAAAGAAAGTCTTGAACATTTTAAACAAACTTGGAAAAATTATAAAGTACAAGAAGAAAATGGATTTTCATATGTAATAATTTCAAGAGCTTACAAAAATCCAAAAGAACTAATAAAAGATTTGATTAAAACAGATTATATCAAAGAAAAAGTAAAAATTATTTCTTTAAAGTAGATCCAATAACAGCTCCAATCAAAGGAAAGAATAACCCTAAACTATTTTGCCAAACTAAAATATCCATAATTTCTGGAACTACAAATCCTAAAAATATCATCCATAGTAAAATACTAAATGATCCTACAAAAGGTCTTACATTCGGTTTTCTTTCATAGAAATCTACTGCAAACACCCCAAGAGCTGCACCAGTTGCAGATCCTATGATTCCAAAGAAAACTCCTCCTCCTTCATAACCAGGTAATCCAGCAAATTCAAATGAACCTAAATAATTATTTCCTCCTAATAATACACCTACAATACCAAATAATAATAAGAAAATGAACGCTAGAATAAATCCTACAACAAATCTAATAATAATTCTCCATAATGTTTTCATAAAGTAAATAAATTACTGGTAGCATTTAAAGATTACCGTAAAGTATTATAATACTAAAAAGTTTGTATAATTTATGAATAAGCAAGAAATTATAAATAATATTTTCCCAAAAGTTATTGCAATACATTTAACAAATTATTTTCCAAAAGATGGAATTATTAGAACAAGAATACTAAAAACCCTACCATAAAGTATTTAAATAATAACTATATTCAAACATTTAGATTTCTTAAATCTAAGAGGTGTTTATACAAATGGAAGCTAATCCAAGACATGGGACAACAACATTAGGAATTATTTGCAAAGATGGAATAATCATGGCTGCAGATAGAAGAGCAACTGCAGGTTACTTAATTGCGAGTAAAAAAACTACAAAGGTTCTTCCAATAAGTGACCATATGGCCATTACTACAGCAGGTCTAGTTAGTGATATTCAATTATTCACAAAAATAATCAAAGCACAAATTATGCTTTTAAAAATGAGAAAAGGTAAAGAACCTACAGCAAAAGAAGCAGCAAATTTGTTAGCAAACTTAGCATATTCAAATATTAGAAGACCAAGTATGATTCCTGGTATTGTAGGATTTTTATTTGGTGGTTATGATAAAAATGGTTATCATTTATATGAAGTAGAATTTGATGGTAGTTTAACAGAAATTGAAGACTTCGCATCCGACGGATCCGGAAGTACAGTAGCATTAGGAGTATTAGAAACATTGTACAAAAAAGATATGACTGTTAAAGAAGCAACAGAAATTGCAGTAAAAGCACTTACAACTGCTATGAGTAGAGATAGTGCAACTGGTAATGGTATAGATGTATTAGTAATCTCTCCAAAAGGAGTAGAATATGTATTTGAGAAAGAAGTTAAGTCTGTAATATCGTAAAACAACTTATTTTTATTTTCATATTTAAAAAAATGGTAGAAATATTAACTGAAATTGTAGCAAAAATGCCCAAAGATGCAGAGATAACTCTCTCAAGTTTTGAAGCAGCAAATATAATTATTTATACTAAAAACAAAGATTTCTTTTTAGATAATAGAGGGGAAGTTAAAAAATTAGTCTCAGAATACAAAAAAAGAATTGAACTTAGACCAGATCCAGCCATTTCTATGGATTTGGAAAAAGCTGAAATAAAAATTAGAGAAATTATTCCAGAAGAATCAAAAGTTGGAAACATAATTTTTGATGCTCAAAGAAGTATTGTTATTATTGAAGTAGAAAAACCTGGAACTGCAATAGGAAAAGCTGGAGAAATACTTAGAGAAATAAAAGAAAAAACTTTATGGGTTCCTATTATTAGAAGAACTCCTCCATTGCGATCCAAAATTACTGAAAATATTAGAGCTGTTCTTTACGAAAATGATGATTATAGAAGAAAATTTTTAAATGAAGTCGGAAAAAGAATTTATAATGGTTGGGTTAGAGGCAAAAAAGAAGAATGGGTAAGATTAACCACTTTAGGTGCTGGAAGACAAGTTGGAAAATCTTGTTTTTTAGTGCAAACTCCAGAATCAAGAATTCTTTTAGATTGTGGTATCAACCCTGCAACAAATGAAGAACATGCATATCCACATTTTGACTGCCCAGAATTTAAAATTCAAGAATTAGACGCAGTAATTATTTCACATGCTCATATTGACCATAGTGCTATGGTACCATTATTAGTTAAATATGGTTACAAAGGTCCAATATATTGTACAGAACCTACAAGAGATATTATGGCTCTTTTAGCTTTAGATTTTATTTCAATTGGTTTTAAAGATGCAAAAAGACCTCCATTTGAAGTTAATGACGTAAAACAAATGGTCAAACAAACTATTACAATTAATTATGAAGAAGTTGCAGATATCACTCCAGATATAAGATTAACTTTCTATAATTCAGGACATATTTTAGGTGGAGCTATGGCTCATTTACATATTGGTAACGGATTGCATAATTTTCTTTATACTGGAGATTTGTTATATGAAACTTCAAATTTGTTGCCAAAAGCAATCACTCAATATCCAAGATTAGAAACTGTTATGATTGAAAGTACTTACGGTGGATCAGAAGATATGGGAACACCAAGAAAAGATAGTGATGATCTATTAATGGAAACAATAAGAAAAACTATTGCAAGAGGCGGTAAAGTTCTAATGCCAGTTTTAGGAGTAGGTAGATCTCAAGAAATTATGATAATGATTGATAGAGCTGCAAAAGAAGGTACCATTCCAAAAGTTCCAGTATATGTTCAAGGTTTAGTTTGGGATGTTAATGCTATTCATACTGCATATCCAGAATTCTTCAACTCTGCAGTCAGAAAACAAGTTTTTGTAGATGATAATAATCCATTTTTATCTGATACTTTCAAAAGAGTTGGAAGCCAAAAAGAAATGGAACAATTAATTGAATCTGGAGAACCAGGAGTAATTTTAGCAACATCAGGAATGTTAACCGGTGGTGCATCATTAGAATATTTGAAAAGATTGGGAGAAAATCCAAAACATACTATAATTTTAACTTGTTATCAAGCTGAAGGAACAATGGGTAGAAGATTACAAAATGGAGAACGAGAATTAGGATTTTCTACTGGTGATAATCGAAGTGAAGTTTTTAAAATTAGAGCTGAAGTTTTAACTATTGGAGGATTTTCTGGTCATAGTTCAAGACCCCAATTATTAGCATTCTTAAGAAATTTAGATCCTAAACCAAAGAGAGTAATAATTCAACACGGAGAAAGTTCAAAATGTTTAGACTTTGCTTCTACAGTCCATAAACTAATGCACGTTGAAACTTCTGTGCCTAGAAATTTAGATGCATTAAGATTGGTGTAAAATTTTTTAGATTGTTAACAGCTTTATGTCCCTACTTTTTAGTAAACACACTATCAAAACATTTATAAATAGACTATTATTCACAAGTAGTAGTTCATTAAGGCAATCCCTCCCTGTGTTTACTGGTGGCTCAGCAATGTACCACCTTTAAACCTTTTTAAAAATCAAATAATTTCTTTTGAGTTTTTATCAAAGAATAGATTTTACTCTGTTTCAAAATACAATTAATATCAAACTTAAATTTGTTAAATATTAATTTATGAGAATAATCTAACATTTCTTTTTCAGAACTAAATGAAATAGAATTAACTAAACTTTTTCGAACAGCTTCACGAACTACAAAAACACCTAAAGGTGTAGTATATTCTTCAGTAATGAATCTCAAAACAACAACTGCACCTTGTTTTTTTAAAGATTTAAATTTCTCTAATACAGATAATCTTGATGCATAGTAACCGCCAACACAATTCTCTGCATAAGTCTTTCTTCCATCATAAAATTCATGATCAGTTGTAAATTTAATTTCATCTGAAGAATTCAACAAAGTTGAAGGCAAATACATCTCAAACAGTTCATAAGACCAAACTCTTGGAAAAAATAAAATTAAAAAATAATTTCCTAAATAATTCCCAAAGAACATTTGATAATTAACTTCTTTAAAATCTTTAACTTCTTCTATTAATCTTTTACCAATTATATCATCGACACTTGTTATCGACCACCTAGTGGGAACTAATCGTCGATTTTTTTCAATTCCAAAATTGCCCATAGAAAAAACTCTAGTTAAAAAATTTTCATCAAATCCTTTATTGTAAAGACTGTTTAAACCTTCTACAGCTCTCAAATCTTTATCTTCAACAATATTTTCAACTCTGGAATCAACTTTAATATTTTCAGTAGCTACAGCTTTCTTCAACTGAGCTTTAGCACCAATTACAGTTTCTACGTCTGAAACTTTAACTTGATAAACAGGTTTTTTATGTAAAAGATATTCTATATCTACAGGTTTTATTGACATAGAAACTTCTTTAACAAGGTCTAAATATTTTCCTTGAGATTTAACAGAATTTTGAAATTTCGTATTAATCAAAATGGATCTAAAATCCAAAATATCATTAACTTGAAAATTTCTACTGGCCCATTCTTTTGGAGCATCATAAAGACTAGATTCTTCAACAACTTTATCTGGTAAAGCTAACAAACCAACATTAATATTTGGATATCCATATCTTCCAACAAATACTGATGGTGACGTACCAACAAAATTATCTTTTTCAATTTTTTTAGTTTTAAACTCAGGTAATTTAGAAAATATAGGACAATAAGTATGCCCACATCTCAAAGGTTTTGAATAATTTTTTCCATGACATTTGAAACAATCCATTATAATAAAGAATTAATAAAAAATTTATAAAGATTAGTAAAGTAAACTCACAGAAACCTTTAAAAACAAAAGAAAAACCCATTGATGAAGGAAATGTGGGCTTTGCAACCTGAATCCTAAGGAAAATAAAATGGGAATGTATAAAGCAATTAGAGAGCTATGGAAAAAACCTAAAGAGACTTTAGGTGTGCTGTATAAACAAAGACTCATTGATTGGAGAAGAGAAGAAGTCGCTACTCCTATCAAAAGACCTACTAGACTTGATAGAGCTAGATCACTAGGTTACAAAGCTAAAAAAGGAATTTTCTTGTTGAGAATTAGAGTTAAACGTGGTGGTAGAAAACGTCTTTATAGAAAACATGGTAGAAGATCAAAAACCATGAGAAGAAAAAAGATTGTAGGAATGAGCTACCAATGGATTGCTGAACAAAAAGCTCAAAGAAAACATCATAATTTAGAAGTTTTAAACTCATATTTTGTTGGTAAAGATGGAATTCATTCATGGTATGAAATAATCATGTTAGATCCATATGCACCAGAAATCAAAGCAGACAAACATTTAAATTGGATCTGTTACAGAAAACAAACTAATAGAGTCTTAAGAGGAAAAACTTCTGCAGGTCAAAAATCCAGAGGCCTTTCAAAAAAAGGTGTTGGAGCTGAAAAATTAAGACCAAGTAGAAGAGCTCATAATAGGCTATCTAAATAATTTTTTTATTTTTTTTAATACTATGAATCACAACTCTATTCTTATCATCAATATTCTCTTTTTTATATAACACTCTAATTCGCCCTATAAAGAATAACAATAAAAATACTAAAAAAGCAATCAATAATAATGCCATTATAAATAAAAACATTAATGATCCAAACAATGCAACAAGTATCAAAATTAAAGGGAATAACATAGATAACACAATTCTCATTGGAAAACTTATTATTTTTTTTCCATTTATCTTTAAAGTACTTAGTCTTAAAAACACTAAAAAGACTAATACCAAAAATAAATAAAATAATATTGTCCAAAACATAATATAGCATTAGAACTACAATTATATAAACATATTTATATTAAAAGACACAAAAGCTATTTAAATCTACTTGACAATTTTAAATTAAATGAAAAGAGGGATTATATTTGTTTTAATACTATTACTTTTGCCATTAATTAGCGCATTAAGTGTAACATTAGATTCACCAAATTCTGGAAATACAACAAATACAACAACAATATTATTCACTTGCTCAGTTACTGAACCAACTTATACAATTACATCCATTTCTTTATACACTAATACGTCTGGAACATATGAATTAAAAGAAACTCACTCTGGTTCAGAATTAACATATACATTTACGTTGTCTAGTTTAACACAAGGTTCATATATTTGGAATTGTGAAGCTACAAATTCAAATTCAGAATCAGCATTTGCATCTTCAAACAATACATTAACAATTTCAACATTATCAACATCAACTATACCTGATCAAACTATCAATGAAGATACAACTTCAACACTTTTCGATTTGGATACATATTTTACAGGAGCATCTAGATACACAATTTCAGGTAATTCTTCAGTTAATTTAACAATAGACTCAAATAATCAAGTTATTGTCAACCCTTTGGCAAATTGGTCAGGAACTCAAAATTTAACATTTATAGGTCATTATAACTCTCAATCTATTTCAAGTAATATAGTTCTTTTAACTATAACCAATATAAATGATCCTCCATACTTAATATCAAATATTTCTAACCAAAGTATTACAAAAAATTCAAATTTAACTTTAAATATGAATTCTTATTTTTCAGATCCAGATACAAAAACAAATTTGACTTATACCGTTTCAACAAACTCAAATATTGAATTATCACAAAATAATAATACAATAATATTAACACCAACAACAGATTTTGAAGGTGAACAATCCATAACTATTTCTGCAAGTGATGGAACATATTCTTCAACTTCAAATTCATTTACAATTACAGTAGATTCACAAACTAATTCAACAATTTCAATAATAAGTTATACACCTACAACTGATCCTTCAATTTTTGTTGAAGATTCACAATCATTTTCAATAACAACATCATCAACACCAACAATCATCACTTGGTATGTTAATGATATCGAACAATCAACAACAGAAAAGATTTTTACTTATATTCCTACAGAAGGTGGAGTTTACACAATAAAAGCAGTAATTTCAGATGGTACAACAGAAGATTCACAAACTTGGACATTAACCGTAAGCTCAGAACTTATTTCTGAAGAAACTACAACCTCAATACTTCAAAATTCAGAACAAACTTCAATTTGTGGTAATGGAATCGAAGAATCTGATGAAACTTGTTCATGATGTGCTTTGGATATTATTTGTAAATCAGGCTACATTTGTAAAGAAGGAATTTGCCAACAAAAACAAAGTGCCACTAAATCTATCTTAATATTAACAATTATAAGTATATCAATAATTATTCTAGCAATTCTTATCTATTACTTCACAACAGTTAAAAAGAGTGAACCTAAAAATCAAACCTTCCAATATAAACCTAATACAAATTATACTGGACCTGCGTCGGATTATACAGATTTTTATAAAGGCAAAAAATGATTAAAGAAGAAGAATTAATAGAAATAAAAGAAATTATTTCTAAAGCAGAAAAACCATTATATTTATTTGATGACGATCCTGATGGATTAACAAGCTTTCTTATATTCTGGAGAAAATTTCAGAAGGGAAAAGGAATACCAGTTAAAGGACAAGTAACTCAAGCATTAATCTCAAAAATCAAAATGGAAAATCCGGATTTAATAGTAATTTTAGACAAACCTATTGTAGAAGAAGAATTTGTAACAAATGTGAACACAAAAATATTACATCTTGATCATCATCCTGTAATAAATATTAAAGCAAATAACTACAAATATTTTAATCCAAGAATAATCGATCCTAAAGATGAAAGACCAACATCATATTGGGCTTATCAATGTATTAAAGAAGATGAATGGTTAGCAACAATAGGTTGTATTAGTGATTGGTTTATTCCTGAATTTGCTGTTAATTTTCAAAAAGAATATCCAGATTTATTGCCTAAGATTTCTAATCCTGGAGAAATAATATTTAAATCACCATTTGGAAAACTAATAAAAACATTTTATTTTTGTCTTAAAGGCAAATCTCAAGATGTAAAAAAATGCATAAATATTCTTACAAGAATAGAAAATCCCTATGAAATAATCAATCAAACAACGCCAAGAGGAAAATTTATATCAAAATACTTTGAAAAAGAAGAAACAAAATATTCAATATTAATAGAAAATATTCTAAGTGTTAAATTTAAAGGAAAATTTTTAATTCACACTTATCCATCCTCACAAGAGAGCTTTACAAGTTTACTTTCTAATGAAATATCAGTTAAAAGACCTGGTAAAGTTATAATACTAGGAAGAATCAAAGATGATAAAGTTATAATGAGTTTAAGATCAAACGAGTTGATTATACCTCCAATTTTAAAAGAAGCTATTGATGGATTGAATAATGCAACAGGCGGTGGTCATGATCATGCATGTGGTTCAGTAGTTATGCAAGATGATTTTAATACATTCATAACAAAATTCAAAAAATTAGCTTTACTTCAGATAAAAAGCAATAAAACACAAACTCCTAATACACATCCTAAAGTGATGTAAGGCATTGCGGGATAATATTTTTTCTTTTCACCTTTCCAAAATAAAAAGAATAACATTAATGTAATAAATAAAGGAATAATATAAGTTCTAAAATCAGAAATATTTAAATTAAAAAAATTCATAGCCACAGCAGAAAACATTAATGAAAAACCTATATCTCCTCCACCAAGCATAGCTACATTACCTTCATATGGGATCAATAATCCTGCAAAAACTTTTGCTTCACTTTGAGATTTCGCAAGTTTAACCATATGTCCAGTCTTTCTGACAGAAATATAATCATAAATAGAAATTAAAACTAACAAAATAAATATAGAAAATAAATTGAAAAAAGGAACAAACATAGCCGCAAGAGCTCCATAAATAAAAAGTTCCGTTAAATTATGAACAATTGGATTAGGCCAAAATATTCTCCAAATTGAAAAAATAATAGCAAATATCAAAGCAAATATTGAAGATAAAAATACATTAAAACTAATCAATAAAGTCAAAAAAACACTCAAAAAAAACCAAATTTTCCAAATAATATATAATTTAAATTTTAATAATACTAAAGCAATAGCTGTTGACAATAAAATAATTAAAAATACAGTAATATAAGAATATTCTGGATCAATTTGAGGCCTTTCAATGTTCATAGGTAAATCATTTGTAGAATAATAACTTGAAATTATCAATCCCAAAACTTGAGCTAAAAAAAATAACAATAATAAAAAAAATGTAACATTAAAAGTATGTTTCATATAAATAATCATAACACATAAATTTAAATAACTTTTCAAAAGGTATTTAAACAAAAATAACCTAAAAATATACAATGGAAAAAGAGGATTTAATTAGAATAGAAAATGTTACAAAAAAATTTGGAAAACATACTGTTCTAAACAACTTATCACTTTTGATTCCAGATCAAGGTATTTTTGGAATAATGGGGCTTTCTGGTTGTGGAAAAACAACTCTGTTAAACATTATGATAGGATTTTGGCAACCAGATTCAGGAAAAGTATTTTTCAAATCTTTAGAAGTTCATAAAAATCAAAAAATAATTAACCAAATATTTGGATTTGCAACTCAAGACGGTAGCGTATACCCAAAATTAACTGTTGTAGAAAATTTAAGATATTTTGGAAAACTTTACAATATGGAATATTCTGATATAGAAAGAAGAATTCCAGAAATTTTAAAATTAGTAGAACTCGAAGATTCAAAAAACGTTTTAGCAGAAGAACTATCAACAGGAATGTACAGAAGATTAGATATAGCATGCTCAATAATACACAACCCTAAAGTCTTAATTTTAGACGAACCAACTGGTAACTTAGATCCTGTTCTTAGAAAAAAAGTTATGGCTATGATAAAAAGAATCAATGATCAAGGAACAAATGTAATTATCACTTCACATTTACTTGGAGAAATAGAAAAAATTTGTTCGACTTTGGTAATAGTTCATCATGGTAAAGTTTTAGAGATAGGTTCTCCAGATGAATTAAAAGATAAATATACTAAAGACCAAGAAATTAAAATAGAAACAAAAAAGAAAAATTATGAAGCATTAATACCATTACTAAAAAGAGTTGGAACAAAAAATATATTTCAAAAAGATAAATATCTTTACATGTATACAAGAGAACCAGAAAAATTGATTATTTGGATTATATCAAACTTAAAACAAAATAATGATCAACTTCTAAATATAGAAGTAAGTAAACCATCAATAGAAGAGGTATTTGAAGCAGCTACACGAAAATGATGTTTTTTAAAAAAGAGGAAAAAGTAAGCAAAGAAACGTTTTTTATAGAACGTCCTTCAAGAAATCCATTTAGCAAATTATATAATATTATTAAAAAAAATTTGAAAATAGTTTTAAGATCAAAAATTTCCGCATTAATATTTATCTTTGGACCATTATTAATAATTGCTTTAGCGGCTTTGGCATTTAATACTTCAACACTCCATGACTTAAACTTAGCAGTTTACTCAGAAGAATATACTGATTTATCAGATTCAATAATTACAAATTTAATTAATTCTCAATATAATGTTCAAAAACTAGGATCAGAACCAGATTGTATAGATTCAGTAAAATTTGAAGAATATCAAGTTTGCATAGTTTTTCCCTCAAATATGAATCTAAACAACAGTGAGGATAATATTATTAAAATTTATGTTGATAACTCCAGATTAAATATTGCAAACCTTATTTCTAGCCAAATTACTACTAAAGTTGCTGTCGAATCTTCATCTTTAAGCACTGAAATGGTTACTGAAATACTAACAGCTCTAGACCTAGCAAACTCAGAATCAATTCAAACAAATTCAATATTGAATACAGTTATTACTAACAACAATGAAATAAAAAATTCATTAGACTCAACTTATTCTGATATTACTAATGTAGATTTAACTTATACCTCAATTGATACTTCATCTATTGATACTGAATTAAACACTATACAATCAAGTTATAACATTTCAAGTAGTGATATAGTTACATTAAACACTGCACTAGATACAATACAAGAATCCTATACTTCAATGAGTTCAAAAATGAGTTCTGCATCTAGC
>CAYHOR010000007.1:0-12194 GCA_964358235.1 Candidatus Woesearchaeota archaeon | reverse complement strand
CTTTTACCTTTGGTAATTCCAATTCTTTTACTCTTGGTAATCTTAAAATCTTTATCATAACCTTCTTCTAATCTCAACTTTCCATCAATTAAACTTTTTATATTATCTTCTTTTGTAATTCCCATAGCTTGTACTAATTTTGCAGGTCCATTGCATAAATCTTCTCGACCTCTTCTTTTTTTCATTAAATCCATTCCTTCAACAGGTTCTAAAGCTCTTATTAAAATAGCTTCGCCAACTCCTTCTTTGTTGCTAACAATATTGAAACAATAATGAGTTCCATAAATAAAATAAACATAAATCATTCCAGCTTTCTCAAACATTGGAGCATTCCTAGGCGTCTTGCCATTAAAAGAATGTGAAGCAGGATCATCAAACAAATATGCTTCTACTTCTATAATTTTTCCAATAGTTTTTCCTTCAGAAGTTTCATTGACTAAATTCATTCCTAATAATTTCTGTGCTAATTCAATTGTACTACAATTAAAAAATTCTTCATTCATCTTCGTATAGCCTTGAAAGCTAAAAATGCTGGACCTCTTCCTTGAATTCTATACTCTTTAGGTCTATATTCTTCATCAATGTAATCAATATAAAAGTTCTTAAAAAATTCTTCAGAAAACCATTCTTTAAATGTATGAGTAGGAAAATAAACTGGAACTTTTTCATTATATAAAGTAACTTTTATTATTTCTTTATCACCATATAACTTGCTTTCTTGAAGAAAAAGATCTTTTATTGGGTGTTGAACTACTAAAATAAAAATCCCTTTTTTCTTTAATATTCTTGCCATTTCCTTGTAAACATTATCAAAAGAATCCAAGAAATGCATTGAATGTCTGCCTATAATAACATCAAAATATTTTTCTTCGAAAGGAGTATTTTCAAAATTACCTAAAAATAATCTTTCAGGATGACCAACATTCTTTTTTGCTTCTTCAATCATTACTTCTGAAGCATCGATTCCATAAACTTCAGCTCCTAATGATTCATAAATGTTTATATCTTTTCCATGTCCGCATCCAATGTCTAAAACTTTTTTATCTTTTAATTCAGGTAAAGATTTTAGGATAAATTCCCTAGCTTTATCAGCTCGATTACTAAAAAATTTCTCTTGTCCATTAATATAATCTTTTCCAATATTATCAAATTGTTTAATTATATCCATTGTTTTGGTAAAAATATTAGGATTTAAATAAATTCCGTAAACAAAGGTTTTTAAATAATCGCCAATTTAAAATTCATATGTCAACACCTTTATGTCCTTATTTTAACCATTGCGGAGGCTGTACAGCTCAGCATATTGATTATCAATTACAATTAGAAAACAAAAAGAAGCAATTACAAACAATAATTAAATATCAAAATATACAAATAGTATACGACAAAGAATATTTTTATAGAAACAGAATGGATTTTATTTTTAATAAAGAATCTCTGGGCTTAAGAAAAAAATCTCAATGGGATTCAATAGTTCCAATTCAAAAATGTGTTATTGCTGAAGAAAAAATAAATGAAATATTAAATGAAATAAATCTCTTTTTCAAAGATTGTGACACTTTTGATGTTAAAAAACATTCAGGAACATTTAGATTTTCTGTAATCAGATGCACTCCAAAAACTTCTTCCATTTCTTTTGTATTAAACGATAAGTCTACTAAACTTGCTGAAGCAATAGAAAAAATAAAAGAATACTCTCAATTTACTAAAGTTGAAAACATCTTAATTACTTACGTTCCACCAAATTCAGATGTTAGTATATCTGATGACTATTTTGTGATTAAAGGATCAGATGAACTGCAATCTTATTATATTAACAAAACATTCTTTTATTCAACTCAAGGTTTCTTTCAAAATAATCATTCAATGGCAGAAAAAATGCACATATATGTAAATAATCTTTTAAAAGAATATGAAACAAAAGATTCAAACTTGCTTGATCTTTATGGTGGTGTCGGAACATTTGGAATTATCAACTCAGAATTATTTAAAGAAATAACAATAATTGAAAGTTTTGAAGGCTCAATCAAATCTGCACAAAAGAATATTTCAATAAATGAAATAATAAATACAAAAGCAATAGTTTTAGATGCAAAAAATCTAAATAAACTAACCTTAAAAACACCTTTATACATTATTACAGATCCACCAAGAACTGGAATGGATATAAAAACTATTCATGCAATTAGAGCATTAAAACCTAAAGTAATAATATATATTTCCTGCAACCCAATTCAATTAGGTAAAGATCTTCAAAAATTTCCAGATTATGAAATAAAATCTGCTGCATTGTTTGATTTATTTCCACAAACCCCTCATAGTGAAGCAATTGTTGAACTAGTTCCGAAAACTATTTAAGAGAATCATTCTAAATATATATTATGTTCATAAAAGACCTAAAAGAGAGTTTTCATTTGTTAATTAAAAATCCTGTAATATACTTGCCGGATTTGTTTGAAGCATTGGTTAGTTACATATTAATTTACTTATTATATATTTACACAGGTGCATCAAACATTTTACCTTTGTTGCAATCTGCAGAAACATTTTCTTTAGATATATTAACATCTTACATTTCTGAAAATTTTATTGCTTTATTACTATCAGTAATTATATTTATATTTGTAACATTCTTTTTAGGTGTAGGAATAATGATTTTCAAATTTACCCTAATTAAAGATATTATTACTCATAAAAAAGCTATTTTTTCAAGAATATGGAAAGAAAACAATAATTTATTTTTTCCTATAGTTCTTGTAAGACTTTTATTATTTGTAATAAATTTTATAGTATTTGGATTAATTATTTTATTATCCTTATTAATTTATTATCTTTTATCATTTTGGAATCCAATTGTAGCACAATACATTGCAATAAGTATTGGAGGAATATTACTTATTTCAGCATTTATTTTAATTACACTTGTGTTCTTTTTTAGATATCCTATTATCTTCTTAAAGAATATAAAACATCCCATTAAAGTCTTGCAAACTTCTTTAAAGTTATTTTCAGAGAATTATATTTTTGTAATCTTAACCGCATTAGTAATCCTAGCATTAAACTTAGTATTTAGTATTTTTTTATTTAACTTTAATTTAGGCATCACAACAGGAATAACATTGATTCAAGTAGCTACATTAGCAACAATATTAAGCGTTGTATGGAGTATCATATCTTTAGTTATTCAATTAACTGCAGAACTTTGGGGAACAATCTATTTATTCTTAAAATATTCTAAATCTCAAACTTCATAAGATAATAAAAAAAGAAAAAATTAACTTGTAAAAATAGGTCTAAGACTAAGCTTTTGAGGAAGAGAAAGTTGCATAAATGGTCTTCCTTGTGTTTGTTCACTTATTTCTTTAATTAGTATCTCAGAAGAAATTCTTGTACTAAATTTTTCTTCTCTCTTTCTTAATGAAAATAGAGAATCTTGCTCTTCTTTGTCACCTAATACAATAATATATGGAATCCATTCTTGTTCAGCAAGACGTATTTTTTTATTTAAAGTTATATCTCTATCATCTAAATCTACACGGATATTTCCATTTCTAAGTTTTTCCATTACTTTGAGACAATAGGGTATATTATTTTCTGCAATAGAAATTATTCTTACTTGAGTTGGGGCTAACCACAGTGGAAAAGATGCGGGTTTACCAATTTTTGCTCTCATCATTTGTTTTTCAAGAACAGCATACATAACTCTTTCTACTGCACCAGATGGAGAACAATGTAATATAATCGGATTTTTTTTCTCTCCATGACTATCTGTATAAACTATCCCATATTGTTTTCCATTTTCTACATCTATTTGATCTGTACTAAGAGCAGAAGCTTTGTTTAAACTATCAACAAAGTTAAACTCATATTTTAGTACAAAATAAAAAATTCGCTCTTCCCACATTTCTATTAATGCTGGTTTTCCAAATTTTTTAACAATTCCTTGAACAAACTCTTTATTATTTTCATAGAAATCTTTTGTTACTCTTACTGCTAATTCAAAATCTTCTCTTCCTAAACCAAAAGCTTCTTGTGTATCTAAGCATAATTTCAATCGTACATTAAATTCTTCTTTAGCTTGATCAAAATCTGAACAGAGTGCATGACAATCAGGCATAGTAAATGCTCGTAACCTTCGTAAGCCTGTTAATTCTCCTTTTTGTTCTCTTCTAAAACTATATCTGGTCATTTCATAGACTTTAAATGGAAGATGTTTATATGAAATTTGAGCATCTTTCAACATAAGAAAATCTCCGAAACAAGCTGCAAAACGGAAAAAGAATTGCCTATCATCAGAAGTCATCTGATATTGTCTTGCGGGGAATCTATTAAGATAACTCGCCAAACATGGATGATTCATATCATACATTATAGGTGTTTCAATTTCTGCTCCTCCATATTCTGAGACTTTTTTTGTAACAAATTGCTCAATTAGAGATTTAATCAATCTTCCTTTAGGATAATAACGAAGATTGCCAGAATCAGAAGCTGGCTCATTATCTGCCAGTTCTAGTTTACGCATTGCAGCAATATGCAAAGATTCTGCTAGTACTGTTCTATCTTTGTTTACTTCATATCCTGAAAAAATTTTTAGTTTTTCATGACCTTTAAATTTAAACTCTTCAAAAGTATGTAAATTACCCTCAATATCCATAATAAACCATTGGGATTTTAATTTACTTTCTTTTTTTAATGCATCAGATTCTTTAATATCTTGATTTTGAATTTCTTTCATTTTATTTCTCCTATTATTTTGTATTATTTAAATTTGTCTTAAAAAATAAATTTGGCACATCAAATAACAAATCATATTCTTTCTTTATGAGCTTACCAGACTCAGAAAAATAAAACTTGAAATTTATAAAGAGAGCCAATGAACTGCTTACGCAGTTACAGTAGTGGTATTATATACAGAATATAATGATTTAATACGTCCAACAAAACTATTCAATTTTTTTATTATTTGCATTTGATAACACCATAAAATAATAAAGATAAATAATATTTAAATCTTTCTAAATCTCAAACTTCATAAAATCTTTTCCGGCTACTGTATTTTTAAAGATTTTCTTAGCTTCTTTTTCAAACAAATTGATATCTTTATATCTTTGTGAATAATGCATTAAAACTAAATGTTCAATTTTAGCTTTCTTAGCAATTTCACCAGCTTGCAATGCAGTCATATGTTTTCTTTCAATAGCCAAATCTTTTTGTTCTTCTAAGAATGAAGATTCACAAAATAAATAATTTGAATTCTTTGCTAAATCAACAGCTTCATCACATTTCAAAGTGTCTGTAATAAACGTAACTTTTTTTCCTTTGACAATATAAGTATAATCTTTAACTTTTATTTTTTTATCATTGATAATAATATCTTCACCATTTTGTAATTTTTTTAATATTGGTCCTTCTTTTACTCCAATTTTTTTCAATTTATCCATATACAATCTTCTTTTATCTTTTTCATTAAAACTATATCCCAGCGTATTTCCATGATGTTTTAGTTTTACAGCTTCTAAAAAGAATTCATCATTTTCAAAAAATTTTCCATTTTCTATTTCAACTAATTTATATTTTACAGCGTCTCTAGAATTAAACATATTCATCATATATTCCAAATAAACTTTTGAACCTTTTGGACCGTATATCTCTAATTCTTTATCATAACCCTGTGCTCCAAGAGTTAAAAATAATCCTGGTAAACCTAATACATGATCTCCATGCCAATGTGTTATCAAAATTTTTGTAATTTTCATAGCAGAAAGTTTAGCTTTTCTAATTTGTCTTTGAGTTCCCTCGCCACAGTCAATCAAAATATTTTCATTTTTATAACTAAGCAAAGCACTTGAATGATTTCTATCTTCCGTCGGAACCATAGAGCTTGTTCCTAATAGTACTACTTCCATGTATATAATAAAAGAGAAGCTTTTTAAATAGTTTATTATTAAGTATGATTTATGGAAAATCCTCCAGAAATACAAGGAATAATCGAAGCGGAGCTTGTAGATAGTAAAGTTATAGGTGAATCTTGTGACCTTGCTAGAGAATTCTATGATAAATCTCGTTATGGTGAACCTTTTCAAAAGAGATTTCAATATTCATTAGTTGAAGCTCTTTATCTTGTTGAAAGAGGAAAAATGAAAGTCTTTAAAGGTAAAAAAGAGATTATTTTTGAAGAATTGCTTAAATTTGGAAGAAAAACTGAAAATAATTTCTGGACTAGATATGTTGCATTTAAAGATATGAGAAACAGAGGTTACATTGTCAAAACTGCTTTGAAATTTGGTGCAGATTTTAGAGTTTATGATCGTGGTGTAAAACCTGGTGATGACCATGCTAAATGGATTATGTACCCCATTTCAGAATCTGAAACTTGTTCTTGGTATGAATTTTCTGCAAAAAATAGAGTTGCACATTCAACAAAGAAAAGATTATTGATTGCTATTGTTGATGATGAAGGAGATATTGTTTATTATGAAGTGGCGTGGACTCGTCCTTAGTTTTAATATTTAAAACCCTAAAATCAAATTTAATTGTCCCTAAAATATTGAACAATTTACTTAATTAAAGTATATAAAAATTTTTAAACCCTGTTTACTATAAATAATATATGACCAACCGTATTCTAGAACTCAAAGAAAGAGTATTTGAATTAGTTGATAGATCTGGACCGTTATTACCTTCAGTTATTGCAAAAGAATTTAGAATTACAAACATTTTTGCATCAGCACTTTTATCGGAATTAGTTTCAAACAAACGATTAAAAATTTCTAAAGCAAAAATTGGTGGCTCTCCATTATATTATTCTAAAAATCAAGAATCAAGATTAGTAGATTTATTGAAGGGAAATGTCGGCCAAAAACCTAGAGAAGCTTTAGAATTATTAAAAGAAAAAAGAATTCTTAGAGATAGAGATTGTTTGCCTTATGAAAGAGTTGCACTTAGAGAATTAGAAGATTTTGCAATTCCAGTTAGGTTAACAATAAATGAAGTAGAAGAAATTTTCTGGAAATGGTATTTATTGCAGGATGATGAAGCTAAAGATTTGATTAGTTCTCAACTTGAACATTTGTATTCTCCTAAAAAAGAAGAAATAAAAGTTCATGAAGCTAAGAAAGAAGAAATAAAAGTAGAAGAAGTGGAAGTGGAAGTAGTAAAAGAGAGTAAGAAAAAGAAAAAATTCCTGCAAGAAGTTTTGGTTGATAAAGCTAAACCTATTGAATCTTCAGAATTTGAAAAACAAGTTATCCAATATTTAAAGAAAAAAGAGATTAAGATTTTAGAAAAAACTCCTATTGGTAAAAAAGAATTTAATTTTATTGTTCAAATTCCTTCAAATGTGGGTGAACTTTCATATTTTGTAAAAGCTCGACACAAAAAATCTTTATCTGAAGGAGACTTATTATTAGCATTTACAGAAGGTCAAAATCTAAAATTTCCAACTTTATTTATATCTTCTGGGGATATTACTAAGAAAGCTAAAGAATATATGACAAAAAATCTTAAAGGAATGTCATTTCAAAGACTAAAATAACCATTTTTTCTAAAAAATAGAACTAGTTCTTCAAATATTTTTTTTACTTCAGGAAATTCATTAAAATATTTCTCTTTATGAGTTCGTAAATATTCTTCAGTCCACCCTTTCCAATCTTCTTTATAATCGATTTCATGGACTTCAGCTTCCAACTGATCTATCATTTTAGCAAATCGCGCATCTTTAGTTTGTTGGTGTTCAAATTCCTGAATTAATTCCCAATATTTATTACTAATTTCCTTAGGCAATATTTTTTTCAATTTTTTAGCAGCAGCAATCTCCTTTTCTTTTTTATTCTTGTGATTAATCTTTGGATGTAATGCAAAATCCCCAGAAATAATTTCCGCAATATCATGATACATAAGCATTTCATAAACTTTTATTCTATTTACTTTGATTTTTGTCCTGTTAAGAATGTAATCTGCAAGCATTAAACAACCCCAAGAATGTTCAGCAGTACTTTCTTTTCTATTATCGACAGTATTAAACCTATAAACTGATTTTAATTTATTTAAAGTTTTATACTTAATAATTCCTCTCATTAGAAAATAATAACCTTACTTGGTTTATATTAGTTCTTATTTTTCAAATAAAATAAATAAATGAGTTCCTGACATAAAGCTTCATAAAAATGTTTTCTTTCAACTTCACAATCTACTCCAAACTTTGAAGGCTCGTAAATATATATAACATTATCTTTGCAAAAAGCACAATCTTCAGTTTCTTCACCTTTGACAGCAATAAATTCTTGTTTATCTTTTATCAAAATAACTTTAACACTTTCAGGTTCATCATTAAACATTGTTTGAACTTTAGAATAAAAATATGGTAATCTTGTATCTAAAATAATAACTTCTTTATCTTTGCATCCGTTTTCACAGATCTCTAGGTTCATTAACTAGCCTCCCACAATATTTCAGAATCTAACTCTTTATTTTCACTTAAATAATCATTAACAAATCTATTACTAGTAAACATTGTTAATTCATTAAAAATCTTTTTCTTGGATTTCATGTGCAGATTTATACGACTCTATTACTATTAAAAGTATCAGTTTTCTTTTTTATCAACAAAAGGGTTTAAAATTGGAAACATTTAAATAGAGGTTATTTCTTATTTTACAATATGATTATCAGAGCATTATTACCTAAATTAACTCCTAAAACTGTTAAAGAGAAAATTATAATAATATTATCTTCAGAATTTCCTTTAACTATTAAGGAGCTTAAACTAAGAATTAAGAACAACTTTAATGATTCGGTTTCTTATCAATCAGTTCATAAAGAATTAAACCATTTGATGGATGATGGAATTATTAAATGTGATGGTAAAAAATATCTTTTGGATATAGAATGGATTAAACAAGTTGGTTTATTCTCAGATTTGATCATTTCAAATTATACTTCTCAAAAAAAACATTCAATTAACAAACTTTTAGAATTAAAAAATGATGGTGATTCATTATCTTTTGATTTTGAATCTTATGCTCAATTAGATAACTATTTTCTAGAATTAATAGATTATTTTAACGAATTCTTTGATAAAGATAAGGTTATTTTAATTCATTATACTCATAGTTGGTGGCCAATATTATACTCTTTAAGAGAAAAACAAGTAGTTGGTAAACTTAAATCTAAGTTCTATGGAATTCATGGTTCTTTATCTCCAATTGACAAATATTGTTCAGATTATAATAAATCTATTGGGATAATTGGTTTTTATTCTAAGGATCCAAAAATTCATTGGAATGTTATCGTTATGGGCGATTTAATTTTTAGTTTTTATGGTGATGATTCAATAAATAAAGAAGTTCATCAATTTTTTGATAAATATAAAGATTTAAAAAATTTGGATCTAAAATTATTAACAGACATTATCGAAAAAAAAGGCAAATTTCGAGTTTTGGTTTTGAAAGATTCATTATATTCTAAGAAAATATTGGAAGAATTAGAATTATTCAACAAAAAGGTTTAATTCTTACATAACCGTAGCCTTTTTAAATAGCGGTTTTACCACCTTTAATGTATAAATGGTAAGAATAGCAGTAATAGGAGATTCTGTAAGAGATTCTTGGATTGAAGTAGAATCTATTGATGATTTAAAAGGATGTAAAAATATTGAACAAGTTTTGGGTTATGCTTCAAAAATAGGTCGTATAATAAATAATTCTTTTGGCGGAACAGCTTTAACTTGGACACAATACTTAGTGCCAGAACATTGTGTTACGCCTATTACTATTATTGGAAATGATGAATCTTCTATAGAATTAGAAAATGTTTTAAAATCTTTAGATCAATCTTTAAAACAAAAACATAAACCAGGTTTAGATTTTAGTGGATTAAACAAAATTGATGGTGATTTGGCTAAATTTGTTATAGCTTTTTCTGGTAAATCTATTGTTAAAAAAGGTATTCCAGAATGGAAATCAAAAATATTTTGGGAAGGTAATGTATCAGATAAATATGATCAATTAAATATAACTTCTGAATTTTTAGGAACTCATGATGTATTAGCTCTTCCAATTCCACATCCTAAAACGGCATTACAAGCAGTAAAAAATTTTAGATCTATAAATCCTCGTGGAGTTATTTGCTATAATCCTGGAAGATATTTAACAAGAAGAGATTATACTTTTAAAGATACATGTTTTGAAGAGATTGCTACTGAAACAACATATCTAGTTTTAAATCGTTATGAAAATGGAGCTGTTAGAAAAGGTTTAAAATTAGGAAGAAGAGAATCTTTATTTAATAAATATCCTAAATTAGAAGCAATTATTCTTACCAAAGATCATGAAGGTTCAGAAATTCAAGAAAAAAGATCTGGAAAAAGATATGAACCTAGTATAGTGAATGTTATTGAAGCTAATCCTGCAAAAAGTTTAGGAGCTGGTGATGCTTATGCTGCTACATGGTTAAGTAAAATTCTTAGTGGTCAGAGTATTGATAATGCTTTAGATTGCGCAACAAGAGTTGCAGAACATATTCTTGGAGTTGATGGTGCTGTTGATTTAAGAAGACTATTAAATGGAGACTATCATTCTCCAACAGTTAGGGTTACAGATTTGTAATAACTCTTATAAACCTCTCAACATAATAAAAAACAATGGAAACCTACATATTTGTTCTTGGTCGTGATCCAGAACTTTCAAAACTAGAAATTAAATCTTACTTCCAATCCAGAAACCTTCCTTTAAACATTTTAAAAGAAACAGATAAAGTTTTACTATTAGAAACTTTATCAATAAACTCCGAAAAAATAATATCTGAACTAGGCGGCACTCAAAAGATTGCTAAAGTTATAACCTCTTTTGATAATTTGTATGAAGGAACAAAAAATAAAGTTAGATATGCAGTTTCTAATTATTCAGATAATGAAGAAGAAGATATAAAAGGAGATTTAAAAGAATACTTCAAAAAAGAAGGTATCAGAGCAAACATAAAAAAATCTCATCATGAACAAGACTTTCTAACACCTTCAGAAGCAAAAAATGTAGTTGAAGTAATTCAATTTAATAATATTAATGCAAAAGTTATAGCTGTTTTTGATCCTAAAGAACATAAGAAAAGAGACACTCAACGTCCAGTTCAAAGACCTCTACATACTATTTCAATCAGACTTGCTAAAATATTAATTAATCTTTCACAAGCAAAACCTGGTGAAACTTTATTAGATCCTTTTTGTGGTATTGGTACAATTTTACAAGAAGCTATGCTTATGAATATTAACGGAATAGGTTTTGATAATGATCTTAGCTGTATCACATCTTCAGAAAAAAATCTTAAATGGATTCAAGGAATATATAATCCTAAAGCTTCATATCGTTTGATTAACTCAGATTCAAGACAAGTTTTAAAATTTGTTAGCAAAGTAGATTGCGTAGCAACTGAACCTTATATGGGCCCTTTTATGAAATCTTATCCTACTGAAGGCGAAGCAAAAAGAATTATGAAAGAACTAGTGCCTTTGTATCAAGAATTGGTTAGAGTTTTAGCAAAAGTAACCAAACATAGAATTGTTATTGTTACACCAATATTTATTGCAAAATCTAGAGAACGATTTAAATTGGATTTAGAGCCGACTCTTAGAAAATTAAATTTGAAGTTTGAAGAGCCTATTCCATATAAAAGCCCTACATCTAGAATTTTGAGATTAATTTGGGTTATACATAAATAATTCCGTAAAATTTTCAGTTTTTGTTAAGTAATTTTTATAAATCTAGTATTTCAAAAATAATTATGGTTTTATTTTACATTGACACTTGTATTTATATTAATCTTTGGCATAAAGAAGGTAATGAATCTCTTGGAGTTCCTTATTGGCAATTAGCATTGAATTTTCTTAATAAATATTCTAATAGTAAAATTTACTTCTCAGGCTTTGTTTTAAAAGAACTAAAATATATTTTAAGTGATGAAGAATTTAAAGAAAAAAGAAAAGTATTCTATAAAATTAATTTTTGTAAACTTGAATCTACTTCAGAAGATATATCCCAAGCTAGGAAAATTGAATCTGAAATTAATTTTGAAATAAGTTTTTATGATATTATTCATATGTTACTTGCAAAAAGATCTAATTCTATATTAATTACTCGAGATAAAAAACTTCTTCTAATCTGTAAAAAATATAATATCTTAGCTGGAAAACCAGAAGATTTTCT
>CAYHOR010000006.1:0-12264 GCA_964358235.1 Candidatus Woesearchaeota archaeon | reverse complement strand
AATATTTGTCTTATATATTTTAAGCCTTAGTTTATATAGTCAATTATGGTACTTAATTCCATTAATTTTATATATGCTTATTGATATAATCAGTACAATAAAAATAGTTATCGAACATAAAGATATAAAATATGGTCTACTTGTTCCATTTCTATTTCCAATAGTACATATCTCTTATGGTATAGGAATTATTACAGGTATATTTACTAATAAAGAAAAAAAGCAAAAGGAGAAATAATTATTCAAAAAATAAAATGAAAATAGCAATAATTTATCCTCCATTTAAAAGAGGCAATGAATATCCTCTATTAAGTCAAAATCGACAATTTAGATATTCTAATTCAAAAGAAATAAGAATATTTCCATTAATTCCAGCTACTGCTGCAACATTGTTAAAAAAAGAAGGTCATGAAGTATTTTTCTTAGATGGAATCAACTCTAGACAAAATATAGAGGAATTTATTGAAAAATTAATTGAAATTAAACCAGACATAATTGCATTAGAATCTAAAGCACCAGTAATAAAAATTCATTGGAATTTTATAAATCAAATTAAAGAAAAAATAAATTGTAAATGTGTACTTTTTGGAGATCATGTAACATATTTCCCAGAAGAATCATTACAAAATTCTAAAGTGGATTATATTCTTGTGGGTGGAGATTATGACCAAGGCCTGTTAAATTTAGCAAACAATCAAGAAAAACTTGCTGAAGGAATATGGACAAAAAAAGAAGGTAAAATAATCCCTAATGGAACAATTCCTCAAATAAAAGATTTAGATAAAATTCCATTTATTGACAGAGAATTAACTAATTGGAAAATGTATGGTGAAGCCTATTTATATCAACCATGTGCATACATACTTACAGGAAGAGGATGTGGTAGTAATACTTGTGAAAGAAGAGGCTGTACATTTTGTATTTGGCAGCATGCATTGTGGAATACAACAGCAAGATTAAGAACCCCAAAAAATGTTGTAGCAGAAATAAAAGAACTGGTTGAAAAATATAAAATTCAAGAAGTATTTGATGATAATGAAGGCGGAGCAATATGGAATAAAGATTGGCTCAAAGAATTTTATGAAGAAATGAAAAAAGAAAAACTTATTGGAAAAATATTTTTATCAACCAATGTCAGAGCAGATTCACTTGATGAAGAAACTTGTATGCTAATGAAGAAAACCGGTTTTAGATTATTGAAAATAGGATTAGAATCCGGAAACAATAAAACTCTAAAATTAATAAACAAACAAGAAACAATTGAAGAAATAATTAAAGGAATAAAAAATGCCAAAAAATATGGGTTAGTAGTTATGCTGACATCAATGGTAGGTTATCCTTGGGAAACTGAACAAGATGTTGAACAAACTTATAAAGTAGCAAAAAAAATAATGAGATATAAAACGCATTTGGGAGATTCTCTTCAATCAAGTGTTATTATTCCTTATCCTGGAACACCATTATATCAACAAGCATTACAAAATGATTGGTTTGTAGTAGACCCAAAAAAATATGAACTTTTTGATCAAACAAGGCAAATACTAAAAAGTCCGATAGATACTCAAAAATGGTGTAAAAAAATCTGGAGTATACATTACGATCCAATATTTGTAATGAAAACAATTGCTAGTATGAAAAACAATAATGATCTTAAATTATTAACAAGAGGAGTAAAATCAATAATCGGACATTTAAAAGATTATTAATACAAAAATGCAAAAATTCATATTCATAAATCCAAATACAAGTTCTGATACTGATTTTCAAGGAAAAAAAACCAGTATTCCTCCAGAAGGATTATGTTTGCTTGCAGCAGTTATTCGTGAAAATGGATATGAACCAAAAATAATTGACGCAGAAACTTTATCTTTATCATACAAAGATATAATAAATATACTTCTGCAAGAAAAACCAGATTATATTGGACTCACTTCTACTACAGTTAATATATATTCAACTGCAGAATTGGCTAAAAAAATAAAACAAGAAATTCCTAATATCCCTATAATTTTGGGTGGTCCTCATATCACTATAGAACCAAAAAAAACAATGGAAGAGTTTGATTCTATTGATATTGGTGTAATAGGTGAAGCAGAAATAACTTTAATAGAATTATTAGAAGCATATAAAACAAATAAACAATTAAATAAAGTCAAAGGAATCATTTTTAAAAATAATGGAAACATAATCCAAACTCTTCCAAATAAAATTATCGAAGATTTAGATAGTTTACCGCTACCAGCATGGGATTTACTTCCAGAAATAAAAAAATATTATAAACAATCAGTTGCAAGAGCAGAAAGAAAACCATCAATGTCATTAATGACATCTAGAGGCTGTCCTGGAAAATGTATATTTTGTGTTCAAAACCAAAAATTAAGAAAATACAGTGCTGAAAGATTGATTTTTATTGTAAAATATCTTATTGAAAAATATAATATAAAGAGTTTGGAAATAAACGATGATAATTTTGTGGTCTTTAGAGATAGACTAGTTAAATTTTGCAATCAAATTATAGAAGAAAAAATAGATATAACTTGGTCTTGTATGTCAAGAGTTAATCATATTGATAGAGAAATATTAACATTAATGAAAAAAGCAGGTTGTAGAAGAATTGCTTTTGGTATTGAATCAGGCTCACAAGAAATACTAGATTTTGAAAAAAAAGGTATAACAATAGAACAAATAAGAAAGGCCGTAACATTAACACATGAAGTAGGAATAAAAGTAACAGGATACTTTATTTTAGGACATCCTCTGGAAACAAAAGAAACAATTAAACAAACAATTGATTTTGCATTAGAATTGCCATTGGATGATTATTTGCCTTCATTTATGATCCCATATCCAGGATCAGAACTTTACAATATTGCCGATCAATATGGAACATTCAAAAAAGATTGGAAAAATATGTATCAATGGAATATAAATTTCATACCAAATGGATTCACAGAAGAAGAACTAGAAAACTATTTCAAAACGAGCTTGAGAAAATTTTATTTCAGACCAAGAATAATTTGGAATTATACAAAAAAATTAATCAATCCTTCATATAGTAAAGACTTTATGAAAGAAGGAATAAATGCTATAGGATTTATGATAAAAAAATAATTATTTTTCAGCTATAACAATATAATGAACAAGAGTATAAGATCTTTTAATTTTAATATTTTTATAACCAGCTTCTTTTAATAATATCATTAAATCTTTTTTAACAGGATTCCAAGCTGCAGTAGGTAAATCAACTCCTAAATGAATAAGTTTATCAATCAACCAACTTGAAGGCAATTTGCAACTAGGCCAAAAAAGAACAACTTTGCCATTATCTTTTAGCACTCTTTTAAATTCTATTAAAGCTAAATAAGCTTCACTTCTAGTATAATGCTCCATAACCCCACTATTCCAAATTCCATCAAGAGATTCATCTTTTAGAGGGATATTGAATATATCTCCTTGAATAAATTCATCAATAGCAGGATTATTTTTTATTCTTTCTAAAGCCAAAGCACTAAAATCTAAAGCTATTAATTTTCTATCAGGAGTTTTTAATTTTTTAAAAGTGCTTGCTGAACCACAACCAGCTTCTAAAAAAGTTCCTTTAATAAAAGATTTATTCAAATAAAAAATATTCTCTGGTAAAAATAAATAATCTCTAATAAAAAAAGTAATCTTCTTTTTTAAAGAGAGTTTTTCTTCATTTTCTTCGATCCAATATTTATCCCACATACTTTTTTCTTTTTCTATATCCATTTTAAAAACCAGACTTCTCTATAAACATATTTAATTTCAATTCAATAGGAAATTTATGAAATGATTTCTCAAGCCGAAATTTGGCAAAAGGTCTATAAACATCAAACAAAAATCTCATAGATTTAGAAGTAATTTTATATCTAATATTTTTATTATATAACGAAGAAAGAAAAGCAATACTATCAGTATAATCAACCATTTCTTTAGACATCCAAGAACCAAAATGATTATGCCAGCTATCTAAAGAATTAAACTTTGACCAACCTTCTAAATCCTTAGGAGGACAAAAACCATGTTTTATTGCAAAATCATACATCTCCGTACCAGGAAAAGGCATATAACCTGAAATTCTAGTCCAAGCATTTGGATTATCATTTGCTAAGTTTAATGCTAATTTAACAGTCTTATCAATATCTTCCTTAGTTTCAGTTGGAAAACCTATTATAAATGTATATTTGATTGCAAAGGGATAAGCAGCTAAACGTTTATTTTGTTTAATAACTTGCTCTATAGTAATAGCTTTATTCATCAAATTTAAAAAAGTTTGATTTCCAGATTCTACACCAATACCCAACTCTCTGCAACCACTTTTTTCAAGCAATTTCAAATCATCATCACTCATACTTGCAACATTATTTACTCTTAACCCATTTGTACCCCAAGCAATATCCAAATTATTATCTATTATTGCTTTAACTAAATCCATAAAATGTTTTTGATTACCGCCAAGATTATCATCAACAAAATGAATATTTTTTATTTTATAATTCTCAATCATAAACTTAATCATTTTTATAGATCTCTCTATAGAATAAGCTCGCCATCTCCCATTATTAAAATAAAGATTATAACAAAAGCCACATTTGAAAGGACAGCCTTTGCTAGTCATTAAATCTATTGATGGTCCATCAATATAATTCACAGAGGAATAATCTCTAACATTTACTAAATGAAACGGTAACTCAGGTAATGTATCCAAATTTTCAATTAATTCTCTATTTTCAGTTTTTACTATTTCACCATTTTCTTTATAATAAATTCCTTTAATATTTTTCAAATCTTGATTTTTTTCTAAAGCTTTAACAAGTTCATAAAAAGTAATATCTCCCTCTCCAGAAACAATAATATCAATATATTTATTTTCTAAAGTTTCAAAAGGTAAAGTAGCTGGATGAACACCACCCCAAACAACAGGAACATTGGAATTTTCTTTTACAAATCTGCTAGTCTCAACAGCATAAATAAGTTGCTTGCCTGTAGAACAGCTTAACCCAACACATATAGGATTGCTTTTTAATTCTTCAAGCAAAGTATTTTTCCAATCTTTATCAACTCTCTGATCAATAATTTTTATTTCATAACCTTCTTTATCCAAATAAGCTGAAACTGCAAGCAAACCTAAAGGAATCCTTCTGCTAACAATATCAAGCATACTCCCACCAATTGGATAAACTAAAATAACCTTAGCCATTTTTAAAAAAACAAATTCCTTCTTTTTAAACTTTATTAATCAAAATTTTTAATATACAAACAAGAATATTCTCCATCGACTTTTAATTTCATTCCGCAGCTTTCTAAGAATTCACAATCTTCATCATAAAAAGCTATCAAAGAATTAACTTCAAACTTTTGTAAACTCTCATATAATAGACTACAATTTTTATCAGTAGAAGATTGTTGAAAAACAGCAAGACTATGCCTATAATCATTATCAACAGCCCCATAAGTATACGAACCATATGGTGTAGAAAGATTATAATAAATCATTCCATAAATATAATAATAAGGAGTGTGCGAAGTAGCTGAAGACCCTTTTAACATGAAAAATTTTCCTTCAACTTGAGGTAATAAACTAATCACTTCATATTCCATAGGAGTATATATAATAAAAAAAGGTGTATAAAATAAAGAAAATATTACAAATAATATAGGAATAAAAATTAATCCCCATTTAAAAAATGAAACTAAATGCTCTTTCAATTTAATAAAAGGAATTTTAACAAAAAATAACATTGAAAAGAATATAAAAAATATATTATAAATATCAGTAAAAACATTATTCAAAAATGGAATAAATACTATCAACCTTGTAAGCACTAAAAAATTCAAAATTAAAATAGGCAAAAAGAAATATAATTGTCGGCGATCCTTTCCATTATAATACCAATAAAAATAGAACATTATGAATAAAGTTAAAGAAATCAAAATCGAAGCTGTATTAGTCAAAATATAGGTTAATTCATCAAATCTTAATAATTCAAAAGAAAAAAGAGAATCAAACATTGATCCTTCACCCATAACTGCAAAAAGGAATGGAACCCACCAAAACGCAGTCAATAATAAACTGATAATAACCGAAATAGCAAAAAACAATTTTTCTTTTCTATTAATTAAAAAAAAGAATGATACAGGTAAAAAACATAAATGAAATAAAGTTAAAATAGCAGGATGAGAAATTAACAGTAGAATATAAGAAGGGATAAAAATCAAATAAAAATATTTATTCAATGGACGATTCAAATAATAAATAAATAACAAAAATATTGTAATCATCAAAGTCCAAGCGAATAATTCAACAACTCTTCCGAGTCTAATAAAATTACCTATAGCAATAGGATTAGCCATTAATATAAAATAAAAAAAAGCCATCTTTATTTTTGAAACTTTTTCTTTAACAGCAAAGACCATAAAAACCATAAAAATAATAGAATATAATATTGGAATCATAATATAAGTAGAAAATTCCACACTATTAGTCAATAAATAAATAGGAAATGTTACAAAAAAGAAACCTGGAGGATACAATAAAAACAAAACCATATTTCCATTAAACCAATAAGGAATAACATTATGAAATCCTACATCTCTTAATAAATACAAATATCCCATATACATTGGAATGTCCCCAGGCCTAGCTAATGGAAAATAAAATATCATTTGTGCTGAATCAATCAATCTAATTATCAAGTATATTCCTAAAATAATTATTCCAAAATAAAATATCCAATTAGGTATTAATTTTTTCATAAGATCAATAAACAGTTTTTAAAATTTCCTCCTTTTAAGCTTTATTAACTTGACAAAAATATATAATCTTTATAAATAGTGAACAATTCAAGAAAAAAATGTCTAAAGTCTTATTAATTTTTCCAGGTAATAAAGAAAATAAACCAAGATGTCCTTTCTCAATTTTAGTATTAGCTTCATATCTTCAAAAGAATCATATAGAAGTAAAAATATTAGATACTAGAATAAAATCATATAAAAATTATAATTTTGAAGACTATTGCCTAATAGGAATATCTGCAAAAACAGGTGAACAAGTATCCTCAGCATTAGAAATTTGTAAACATATAAAAAATCATACAAAAACTCCTATTGTTTGGGGTGGACCTCATGCAACATTTTTCCCAGAACAAACTTGCGAATCAAAATATGTTGATTTTGTAATTCGAAGTGAAGGAGAAGAAACTCTTTGTGAATTAACTTCAGCAATAATCAATAAAACAAAATATAATAATATCCAAGGATTGACTTATAAAAAAGATAAACAAATATTTTCAAACCCAGACCGACCATTTATGGATATGAATAAATTAGACCTTCCAGCATATGATCTGGTAGATTTAAACAAATATCAAGATAAAATTGGACATATAATTATAGAAACTAGCAGAGGTTGTCCTCATAGATGTTCATTTTGTTATATTCACTTATTTCACAAATATAAATGGCGTGTAAAAAGTATAGAAAAAATAATAAATGAAATAAAAACAATTACTCAAAAATATAACACTCAAAAATTCTTTATTTGTGATGATAATTTTTTTGTGGATAAAAAAAGAGTTATAGAATTTTGTAAAGCTGTAAAAACAGAAAAATTAAATTTGGAAATTGTAACATCAGCAAGAGCAAATTATTTGGCAAATTACAAAGATGAAGAGCTTCAATTAATTAAGGAAGCAGGAATAAAATTTATTAGTATTGGAGCAGAATCAGGATCAGAAAGAATATTAAATTTAATTAAAAAAGATATTACTAAAGAAGATATATTACAATCAGCAAGAAACTGTATAAAATTTAATATTGTGCCCATCTACAGTTTTGTAATCGGAACACCACATGAAAAAAAGGCAGACTTGTATGATACTATAGATCTCTATAAAGAGTTAAAATCCATATCCTCATTAGTTGAAGTAAATGGTATGTATATTTTTACACCTTATCCTGGAACACCCATCTATGAAGAAGCAATAAAATTAGGATACAAACCACAAAAATCATTAGAAGATTGGGCAAAATGGAGTTTTTCAAACCCTGCAAATCTACCTTGGCTTAAAGAAAAAAAGAAGCATAAATTAAAAGTTATTTCAAAAATCGCATTATTTTTCTTTATTAAAGACAGATTTAATTCTTATGGGAAGGAATTTAAAAAAGAAAAATTGGGAACAATATACCTGAATATAATATGGGATATTGGAAGTTATATATTAGATCTTGACGCTAAAAAAAGATTTGAAAAGAAATGGTTTTTATTTGGATATGAATGGATTTTATTTGGTTTCATTGCTGAGAAATATTTTAAATCTGTGTAAAAAACAACTAGCTCCGAAAAATTTAAAAAGGATATTAAGAATTTGAAATTATATGAAAGTTCAATTTGTTTTTGCAGTTCCGCATAATATGCCTAAATTTGCAGAAATGGGAGAAAAAGTTTCCCCGCCATTAAGTATACTATACCTAGCGTCATATTTAAGAGAAAAAATTAGTGATATTGAATTGAGTGCAATTAATGGGCCTAGAAAAGGATATGAATATACTATTAATAAAATAAAAGAATTTAATCCTGAAGTTCTATGTGTTTCATATTATACTGTTTCTGCATTAGGAGCATACAAACTTATCAATGAAATGAAAGAATTTAATCCTAACTTAATAGTCCTTGTTGGTGGTCATCATGTTACAGCATTACCAGGAGAAGCTTTCGAAAAATCAAAAATAGATCTTGAAATTTATAGTGAAGGAGAAATTACGCTTGCAGAAATTATCCAGGAATATAAAGATAAAAAAGATTTTAAAAAAATAGATTTTAGTAAAATTCTAGGAATAGGATATTTAGAAGATGGCCAACTAAAAATCACAAACCAAAGGCCATACATAGAAGACTTAAATTCAATACCTTTCCCAGCAAGAGATTTAATAGATATGACTGAATACGATGGTTGGCACATTTCAAAACAAAATCCTCAAGCAAGAATAATCATTTCACGAGGCTGTCCATATAGATGTACATTCTGTTCAAACAAAGTATGGAATAGACCTGGAGCAAGAGTAAGAGTAAGATCCCCAAAAAATGTAGCTGACGAATTTGAAATGCTAAAAAGAGACTATGGTATAAAAGAAATTTTTGATGATGGAGATGAATTAAATAATAATATTCAAAATTCAATAGAAATTTGTAATGAAATTAAAAGAAGAAATATGGGTATAACTTGGAAATGTCAATTAAGATGCAACAATCTTCCAGAAGAATTAGTAAAAGCAATGGCTGAATCAGGTTGTTGGTATGTACACTTGGGAATAGAATCTGGAAATCAAGAAACTTTGAACGGAATAAAAAAAGGAATCACACTCAAACAAGTAGAAGATGCATGTACATTGTTAGCAAAATATAATATAAAAGTATTGGGTTTGTTTATGTTATTTAATGTTTGGGAAGAAAATGGAATTCTAAAATATGAAGGAGTTAAAGAAACTAGCAATACATTAAAGTATGCAAAAAAATTATTAAAAGAAAAAAAAGTAACATATATATCCTCTTCACATACAAATCCATTTCCTGGAAGTGAACTGTATAACATAGCAATTCGACATAATCTCATTAAAAAAAATCTCATAGGTAATTGGGATGCATGGATAAGAGATGATATGTACATCATGGATCTGCCAGGTATCAAAGAAAAAGAAATGGCAAGAATGAGAACAAAAGGAAACCTTATAATTGCTATTCAGCTATTAAAAGCCGGAGATGTTCACTTTAAAGATTTTGTTTTCTTTGTAAAAAAAGGATTGAAATTAGTCTCTGATAACACCAAAGCATTATTTAAAGATTAATTTCAGAAGCTTTATTAATAATACTATTAAAATGATTGGAATGGAAGATAAATTTCTCGAAGAAAATTTATATTTATTTATAGGTAATCTTATATTATATCTACTGAGCTATTTTCTTCAATTTTATCTAGGGCATACATTCAATCCAGAAGAATTTGGATTAATTGGAACATTATTTACAATAATAATCGTGATCACATTACTTATTTATTCTCTTCAAATAACCATTACTCAATATATTTCAAAGAATAAAGAAAATAAAATAATTAATCAAATTATTAAACACTCATTAATAATTGGATCATTTATTGGCTTGATAATATTAATTTTTAGCCCTATTATTTCAACATTCTTAAATATAGAAAAATATCTTTTTTTCTGGATAGCAATAATAATTCTTGCTGTTATGCAATTAGTAACCTTAAGAGGAATACTGCAAGGAATAGGAGATTATAAAAGATTAAGTTTTAGCTACATATTAGAAGGAGTTTTTAAATTAATATTAGGAATACTTTTTACAGTATTAGGATTCAAAATAAATGGTATTATGGGAGCATTACTTGCAACATATTTTACATCTTTCTTAATAATATATTTCTCTTTAAAAAAAGAAAACGAAACATCAAGACCAATAAAAGAAATTTATGCAACATTACCTTATAATTTTTCATCCCTTTTATTTCTTCAATTATTAGGATCTATAGATTTAATATTAGTCAGACATTTTTTAACACCATTGGAAACAGGATATTATACTGCAATAAGTACTCTAGGAAGAGTAATTCCTTATTTAAGTTTGACAATTGGCCTTGTCCTTCTATCAAAAAGTGTAAACAATCCTAACAAAAAAGTATTAATAAAATCAATATTTTTATTGTTGATAATTAGTATTCCTATTATAATAATATTTTTAATTTTCCCAGAATTAGTAATAAAATTATCATTTGGTTCAGAATATCTGGAAGCTTCAAAATACTTAGGGTTATTTGTTATAACTTCAACATTATATTCATTGGTTATAATTATGAGCTATTATTACATGGGAATAGAAAATAAATTATCTATCTTGATAACCGCAACATTTGTTCTATTGCAAATAATATTAATTAGTTTATTTCACTCAAGTATATTAGAAATAATATTAATAATGTTGATAATAACATCTACACTATTCTTAACTTTATTTTCATTAGTTTTTTTCAAAAAAAGTATCCCCAAAAAAGAAAATAATAAACTCTATAGACCTAAAAAATAGTATTTAAGTAAAAAACCTTAATAAGTTTTATAAACCAAATTTAATAAAAAAGACATATGCGAATAACAGTAATTGGTCCGACTAGCCCATATAGAGGAGGAATTTCTCATTACAATACCTTATTATGCAAAGAATTAAAGAAAAAACATGAGGTCGATGCAATTTCTTTCACAAGATTATACCCTAAAATATTATTTCCAGGTTCAGATCAAAAAGATTCAAATAGCCAAGAAAAAATTGAAGTTGAATCAACAGAAATTATAGATAGTATAAATCCTATGACTTGGTTGAAAGTTTCAAAAAGAATTAAATCTTACAATCCAGACTTGGTAATATTATACTGGTGGACACCATACTTCACATTCAACTTTTTAACAATTACAGCTTTAATTAAAAGAAATACCAACGCCAAAATATTATTTCTTTGTCATAACGTAGCTCCACATGATGCAAGATTCATAGATAAAATGTTAACAAAACAAGCTTTGAAACATAGTGACTATTTTATAGTTCATGCATCAGAAGAAAAAAATAGACTTGTTGAAATGTTTCCTAATAAAAAAGTTGTTCAACATGTACATCCAGTATATGATGTATTCAAAGAAAAATTCATTAAAGAAAATTTAGATTTAAATCTAAGAACAAAAGTAATCTTGTTTTTTGGTTTCATCAGAAAATACAAAGGATTAAAGTATTTGTTAAGAGCCATGCCAGAATAAATAGAAAAATATCCTGATTTGGATTTGTTAATTGTAGGAGAATTTTGGGATGATGGAAAAGAAGATAGAGAAGAAATAGAAAAATCTCCTGTAAAAGACCATATTAAATTAGTTGATTATTATGTTCCTAATGAAAAAGTTGGAAACTATTTTGAAGCTTGTGATATTTCAGTTCTGCCATATGTTTCAGCAACAAATTCAGGAATAATTCAAACTTCATTTGGATTTGAAAAACCTGTAATTGTAACCAGCGTAGGTGGATTACCTGAAGTAGTCACGCACGACAAAACAGGTTTAATTATAAAACCAGAAGATTCAAATTCTATAATCGAAGCAATATCTAACTTTTACGACAATAATAAAGCAAACGAATATAAAAACAATATAATTTTAGAAAAAGATAGATTCTCTTGGGAAAAACTAGTG
>CAYHOR010000005.1:0-12530 GCA_964358235.1 Candidatus Woesearchaeota archaeon | reverse complement strand
CCAAAGAGAATAACTATTTTTGCAAATTTTTTAAGTGATTGAAGATCATTAATCCAAGTTTTTATGTATGGAGTGTTTTTTGTTTCAATTAGAACAAATTGACATACTTCTAAAGCTATATCATTATTGAAATTAATAGTATAAATATGGTTGTTACCTATTTTTTGTATACTTAATATGTCATTGTTCTTCAACTTTTTTAAAATTTTATAAGCACCTCTTGGACTGAGTTGTAATTCTTTAGCTAATTGGTTAATGTTGTATTTTTTTGAGAAATTTCTAAGTAAAAAATTGATGACTCTTGCTTCGTTTTTAGTTATTGATACCATTAGTATATGATTATATCCTTTTAGTATATAAATCTTTTGTCATTATCTGTGAATTATTTTTTTACAAAACAAGGATCTTCATATTGACTTTTTATAATTTTTGAAATAATCTTTATCGAACATAATTTATTATTTTTTCAGATAGTTTATAAACCTTTCTTGATTTTTTTAAATTTATGAAAGTAATTATATTCACAGAATGTCCTACTGCAGATTATTACAGAGCTTTATTGAATTTAGGAAATGTTGAATTTAGAGATTCTAGGAGTGTATATCTTACTTTATTAAAAGGATATAATTTTTATTTGAAGATATTTAGTAAATCAGTTAAAAAAGAAGTTAGTTTTAAAGATATTTTTCAATCTTATCTTTCTTATATTGAATTGTTGTTTACTCGTAAAAAAATAGTGGTATTATTTGCACCTTACAGCAATATTTCTTTTTATTTAGTTTTGTTAAAATTATTAAAAAAAGATATGATTTATATGACTTCCTGGCCTTATTGGAATGAAGTAGATTATGCCTACAAACCAAGTTATTTAGGGTTAAATTTTTGGAGATATTTTTTAGAAGATCAAAAGATTGTTACTATTTCTTCGACGGCTAAGATAAATTTAGAAAAATATTCTTCAAATATAGATCAGATACCACATGGAGTTGATTTAAGTTTGTTTAAAATTAGTGGAAAAACCAAACAATTTCAAGTATTATTTGTAGGGCGGATAATTCCAGAAAAAGGAATTGAAGATTTGCTAAGTGTTGCTTCGAAACTAAAAGATATTGATTTTGTATTTGTTGGTTCTGGTTCTTTAGATTACAAGTTAAAAGAATGTTCATTAAAGAATGTAAAATATTTAGGCGAAATAAGGGATAGAAATAGATTAGCTAAGATTTTTTCTGAGAGTCATGTTTTTGTGTTGAATTCTTTTAAGGTTGAAGGTTGGGAAGAGTTGTATGGAATAGTTTTGTTAGAAGCGTTAGCATCTGGGACTGCTGTTATCAGCACTGATTGTGTTGGTCCTAGAGAGATTGTTAAAAAAGAATTTGGGTTTTTGATTGAACAAAAGAATAAAGATGAATTGATGAAAGTTTTGGAATATTGTTATAATCATAAGAAAGAGATTGTAAAGATGGGTATGAGCGGTAGGAAGTTTGTAGAAGAAAATTATGATATTAATAAATTATCTAAGAAATGGAATGAAGTTTTGATCAATTAGGATAAATTTTCAAGAACTAATTTTCTTAATTTTGGATATGATGCTTTAGTAAATACAACTACTTTTCCTGTATATTCTTTACTTAATAATTTTCCATAATAAGTAATTGAGTTACGTGAATATCTTATTTCATTCATAAAAATAATTTCATTTTCAGTGAAATTACATTTTCTTAAAAAAGAAATCTCTGCTTCATGAGCATATTGGCCTGCTGAACAATATCCATTAAGTAATAATTTGGCTCGAATTAATTCCATAAGAATGTCATAACAATCTTTGATTATGGAATTAGCATTATCTTCATCTATTCCCATAACATCTATGCGTTTAAGTAATCCTCTATAACTTTTATCTGTTTCTTCAATAAAATATTTTGCTTTAGAAATATTTATTGTACATTTAATAATTATTCTTTCATTCAAATAATCTTCAAATGGTTTCATAATTCTACTCCACCATAAATTACAATTCCTCTCAAAATATTTTCTTTCAAATGTTTGTGAATTTCGTTCCAGGATTTGTAATAATTAATGGAAATTTTTCTTTCTAGGAATTTATCATATTTTGTTAAATCTATATTTTTTTTATTAGCTCCAATGATTGCTATATCAATATCTGATTTAATAGTATCTTCTCCCAAAGAATAGCTTCCAAAAAGTATTATGGAACATCCTAGAAATTCATTATGCAGGTAATCTAATACCTCAGATTCATAAATTATTTTTAAATTTTCAACACGTTTGTTTTCAATTGCTTTTGGGTTATCCCTGTTAAATTCTATTAAGATTAAATTCATAGTTTTTGATTTTTCTTTTTTGATTAATTTCTCTTTTTCTAGTTTTTCCATTGCTTTTGACACTGCCGTTGGGGATACTTTTAATTCTCTTGCTATCCCCCTTAAATTTATTGATTGTCCAACTTTAAGACATAAAAATCTAAAAAGATTGTTCTGGAGTGCTGTCCATTTTTGTTGGTATTTGTCCATTTTAGTTTTTAAGTGTCTCTTTTGGTTTATAAGTCTTTCGATATTTTGTAAGAGTATTTCTATGTGAAATTATGATAGAGAAGCTATTTAAATAAGAATTTTTAGAATTATCTTATGAATTTAAAGAGAAAGTTTAAGATTTATGCTAAAAATATTACTTTGAAGAGAGTTATTAATTATTCTAATGTTATGATAGATTTGAAGTTAAAGAATAGGAAAGTTTATGGAAAGCCTTTGTCTTTGTTTATAGAGCCGACTAGTTTTTGCAATCTCAAATGTCCTTTATGTCCCACAGGAAATGGGTCTATAGCTCGTAAGAAAGGCCATATGAGTTTTGAGAATTACAAAAAAGTGATTGACAAATTAGGAGATAATGCTTTTTCTGTAACTTTATGGAATTATGGTGAGCCTTCATTAAATAAAGATTTTTTTGAGATGATCAAGTATGCGAAATTAAAAGGATTAAAAGTTATTACTAGTACTAATGGTAATGCGTTTAGGAATAAGAATGATATTCAGAAGTTCATTGATTCTGGATTGGATGAGTTAGTTTTAGCTGTTGATGGGATAACAAAAGAAACTTATGAGAAATATAGGATTAATGGGAATTTTGAGGAGTTTATTTCTGGAATCAAGGAATTAGCTAGATTAAAAAAAGAAAGAAAAAATGATTTTCCGTTTATGAGTATGCAGTTCATTATTATGAAAAACAATGAACATGAGGTTGAGCAGGTTGAGGAGTTTGCTAGATCTTTAGGTGTAGATGAGTTAATATTGAAAACAGTATTTTTATTCAATGATGATAAAAAGGCTGAGAAATATTTGCCTACAGATAAAAAATATTCAAGATATGCAGATGAAGGTGTTAAATGTAAAGGAGCTGTTATTCTTGGTTGCGATGGATTGTGGGTAGGAATAAGCATTGATCATGATGGGACTGTTGTTCCTTGCTGCTTTGATTATGATGAAAAGTTTAAATTAGGAAATATTTTTGAAGATAATTTTAATGAAATTTGGAATGGTTCTGTGATACAGAAGTTTAGAGAGACTGTTTGGAATGATAAAGGTTCAGTTGAAATTTGCAAGAATTGTCCGACGAATACGAAGAGTCAGGATTATAAGAGAATTAGGTTTTAGTCTTTTTTTAGTAGGTAAATAACATAAAGATTTATAAACTATTTCTAGTTTTTTTTTCTTATGAAATCAATTAGTTTTATCATAGATAGGAGAAAATTATAATGGTAGATGTGTTTGTTTATGATGGTTTTCAATTTAGATTAAAGAATTTATCTAGAGACAAATGTGAAGCAAGTTTACAGAAGAAATTAAATGAGGCATTAAACAATTTGGTATTACCAGAACATTTGCTATTACGTGTTGTTATTGATTATTCCAAAGAATGTTTATGTTTTAAGGATAGTATTAAAAAAGAATTATTTGTTAGAGGAGGAATTGAAACTTTACTAACTAATTGTATTACAAATGGCAATGATAAATTTGAAGACAGTGTTCCTTGTAATGTTGTTGAGATTTATGGAGAAACTGCATTAGGATATCAAGAAAATGATGTAATGTGGGCAAAAGATATTTCTGAAGAGAAACAAAGAACTCCTCACACTTGGTCTGGTGCTTGTAATGGTGTAAATATTGCCATTCTAATTTATGATAAAATAAGTTGGAATTTACTGAGTTATACAGTTTATGGACAAAAAGATGTCAGAAAAAGAAGAGATTCTTTGTTAGGAATAGTATTATTTGATATGAACTCAAATGAGAGTGAATCTAGACCAGAAATGTTTCTTCAATTAACTTGTGAAAATATTAAAGATTTAACTGAAAAAATTAAAAATAATAATTATTTTAGTTATTAATAGTATTAACTGTAAATTTACTTCATTGTTTCTTATACCAATTAATAAAAAATAATGTTCCTATTAAGAATGCTGGACCTGCAATTATTAAAGACCAGGATAATGCTATGTACCAGGCTATTCCAGATTTAATTCCAAAAATTATATACAACAAACCTGACAAAATGAAAGCTATTCCTCCAACAATTTCATGTTTCCAAGAGATATAGATTATAATAGATAATATTATTGAGGGTAAATTGTGGATTAATAACCCTAGGATAGTTCCCCAAAAACCTAAGTTCATATCAAAAATATCGAATGAAAATAAAGTTAGGAAGAGTATTAATAAAATTGAGAGTATTCTTGGAGTCCAGTATAGAAATTTATTCATAATAATTTAATAGTTCAGGAGTTTTTAATGGTTTCTTCTACCCCTACATTTATTTCGAAATAGCAATATTTAAATACTTTGTAGGGGTATAAACTTTGTGGAAATTGTTAAAAAAATTAAAGGAAGTAAAACTTATTATTATTTGAGGCATAATATAAGAAATAATGATCAGATTATTACAAAAGATAAATATCTAGGAATAGAAATCCCCAAAAATATAGAGCAAATAAAAAATAATTTTGATAAAGAACTAAGTTTAGATTTAAATAAGAAATTTGAAATAATAAAAAAAAGTTTTCAGGCTGAATGGAAAAAGATTCCAAATAGTATAAAAGAAAAAGAATTGGAAAATATTTCAATTGCTTTTACTTACAATACAAATGCTATTGAAGGCTCTACAATTTCGTTAGAAGAGACTAGAGAAATTATTGTAGAACAGATAGCTCCAAATAAACCATTAAGAGATATAAAAGAGACAGAAGCTCATAATAAAGTCTTTTTACAGATGTTAAATAAGAAAGAGAAAATTACTTCAGAATTGTTATTAAGATGGCATAGTGAGATTTTTGGACAAACTAAAAAAGATATTGCTGGACAATTTAGGACTTATTTAGTAAGAGTTGGTTCTCATTTAGCTCCTGATTGGCAGGATATCAAACTGTTAATTAGTGATTTGATTGAATTTATTGATAAAAATAAAAAAATGAATACTGTTGAATTTGCTGGGAGAGTTCATTACAAATTTGAAAAAATTCATCCTTTTGGAGATGGTAATGGTAGAATTGGAAGATTATTAATGAATTATATATTATGGCATAATGGTTATCCATTGTTAGTAATCGAATATAAAAAAAGAAGATCTTACTATAAAGCATTACAAAAAGATGAAATTTATTTTATTTCTTATTTTAAAAGAAGATATTTAGCAATACATAAAAAAGGTTATTTAAAGGGTTAGAATTGAATAATTGTTTTTAAATAATTCCCATATTTTTTTATTGAAATAGAGTTAGAATCTTCTATTTGGTCATAGCCTGAAGAATATTTTGTTGTAACCAAGTTTGAATCTTCAGTGAATATTTTTATTTTATAGTTTAAAGTATATTTATTTTCTTTTTTTGCAACTTTTATGAATGGATGAAGATGAAGATTAAATTGCAGATTTGATTCTTTATTCGTTTTATCTTCTATAATTATTTCTTGAGTTACTTTATTATAAATAATTTTTCTTTTGAAGTTATTTTGATGTCCTATGAACATTATTTCTTTTTCGTCTTCTTCAAATTGATCACAAACTGCTGGATGTTTGAATTTCATATCAAATGGAGAATTAATTTGAATTTCTGCTTGTTCTTCGTTGTTAATTAATAGTGTATTATGATAACTTGTAGACCTAAATTGATGTCTTAGTAGTTTATCAGAAGTATAACAATAAGTTCCCGAGTCTATAATATAATCGTCTTTGTCGTAACTTAGTACGAAACTGAGTTGATCATTATGTCCATGGCCTCCGAAGTTGTTTCTACCTATATGACCACAATGAATCATAATAAATAATTCTTTATCTCTAATAATATAATAATCTTTAAAAGCTTTTGAAGTTAATGTAATTTCTTCAGATTCTAATTTATCAAATTCTTTTTTATCTATAAGCAAAGCTAATTTTTTATGATATTTACATTTTGATTTGAAATTTCCACGGTTAAATAGAACTGATGCTATTGTTAGCAAGTCTCTATGATCATTAATATTCTTATTCCAGATATCTAATATTCTTGAGTTATCTGTATCACCAAATTGTGGAGCATTACCAGAGCTTGGAATGTAGTACATAATAAAATTACACATATTCTCTACTCTCATTTTAAAAATATTTGAAAATTCTATATTATTGTTTTTTGAGAGAATTAAAATCAATAAAAACATTTCTGTTACAAGTCTATGGTAATTTAATGAAGCTTCATAATCGACGCCGTCTTCAGAAACTTGATTTAGAATTTCTTTTTCCAGTTCTTTTTTAGAAAATGATATCCATTTTTCTTTATTGAAGAATATCCCTATGAAAAATAGTCCAGTTAAATCTGCAATGTAATGATTTTCTTTTGCAGGACTCCATTCTAGGTTATTTCTGATATAATGTCCGTGATTGTAAATTAATGTGATAATTATTTCTTTTAAATTTGTAGGTATTCGTTCTTCAAATATATGAAATGCTTGAATCAAATTTATCGCTCTTATAGAACATTCCATCGGTGTTGACCAATTTATACCTAATCCAAGAGGATTTTCCTTAATCCAATCTAATATCTGAGTTTCAAATTCTAAGTAATATTTATCCTCTTTAGTTTGTTTATATGCTAAGGATAATGTAAGAAAGTGTTGAAATCTACTTAATTCCCAAGGAATTTTTTTATCAGTATTATCTTTATCTAAATCTAAAGATTTTTCTTTTGGCCAAATATAACCTGAGTTGTAATCTTGATGCCAATTAATTGAATTAATTGTATAAATCTTTCCTAATATTTCATATTCGTGATTTAGTATTATATCTGCTTCTTTTATTATTTCTTTATCTTCAATAGTGTTGATAATTAAACTATTTTGGTTAATTTTATATTTTCTAATTTCTTTTATTTTGTATTCTTTTTGTGGAGTTAATCTTTTAAGAAATCTAATGAGTTTGATTGGAATAGTTTCTGGATTCTTTCTTATTCTTGAGATTATATTTGAGATTTCCATGATTTATTTTTTAAAAATATTGTTTATATACTTTTAGAAGCATAACTTTTAAAAAGGGAGTTTTGGATTAGTTTAATATGGATCCCAAGGATGATTCTCTGAAAAAAATAGGCAAGGGTGCTATGTATGTTTTTTTAGGGATTATGTTTTCAAAATTTATTGGTTATTTATACAAGTTTATTATTGCTAGGCTAGGCACTGAGCAGTATGGTATTTTGTCTTTAGGATTAATGATTTATAGTATATTTAATATAATTATATTATTTGGGTTGGATTATGGAATTACTAGGTTTTCTGCATATTATTTAGGAAATTCTAACAAAAGTGAAGTAAAATCTTTAATCAAATATGTTGTTTCAGTTATTTTTGTATCTAGTTTAATCGGAGCCATATTACTCTTTTTATTATCAGAGATTATTGCTATTAACTTATTTAATACACCTGAGTTAGTTATTGTTTTGAAGATACTTGCAATAGCATTACCATTTGAATGTTTAAGATCGATATTTTTGGGAGTGATTAAAGGGTTCCATAATTTGAAATATGAATTTTATGCAAGATATGTTGTTGAAGGGATTTTAAGAATAATTTTATTGTATGTTTTGATTGCTTTAGGTTGGGGAATATTTGGTGCAACATTAGCTTATTTAGGTTCAATAGTTATTAGCTTTTTATTTTCAGTGTTCTTTTTTTCAAAGATATTTTCTTTTTTCAAGGAGAAATCATCTTCAATTAATTTTGCTGAAGTTTTAGATTATTCATGGCCTTTGATGTTTAACACATTACTGGGATTAGCTACAGTGTCTATTGATTCATTTTTTATAGGTTATTTTAGAACTGTATCAGAGGTTGGAATATATAATGCCGTTGCGCCAATAGCACGGTTGACATATATTATTCCTTTTTCACTAAGTGCTTTATTAGTACCAATATTAGTAGGATTATATGCAAAAAAAGATGATAAATCCTTTTATTCAGTATATAATATTCTTAATGGGTGGGTGTTCAAGTTTAATTTACCTCTATTTATTTTCATATTGTTTTTTCCCAAAGAATTATTATTTGTGTTATTTGGAGAAGATTATGTAACTGGTTATATCGGATTAATTATTTTAGCTTCTGGGTTCTTTATTATGTATTCATTTTATGTTTCTAGAGAAGTTTTGTTAGCTTTAAAAAAATCCCGGGCTGTGTTTTATTATTCATTATTAGGAGTGGTGTTAAATATTATTTTAGCTTATTTATTAGTGCCTGCCTATGGAATAGTTGGAGCAGCTGTTTCATCGGTTATTTGTTTATTACTAATTTCTATGTTGATATTTATTAGTTCATATAAATTAACTAAGACATTTATCATTGGAAAGAAATATTTTAGAATTACTTTAATTGCTTTAGTTTCAATTATTTTTGTTAAATTGTTGAGTTATGTTTATAATGGGTATAGTTTTATTTCGTTATTTATTTTATGGATTGTATTCTTTGGAATTTATGGGATATTATTATTTATTTTTAAGGTTTTTAATGAGGATGATAAAATGATAATAAGGGATTTATTTAATTCTTTTAAACAAAAATTAGGATTTGAACATAATTAAATTTATAAATCCTTTATAATTTAAATTTTGAATGGTTGATGTTTTATTAGTCTATTTTCATAATTTGGATGATTTGCATCATATTCCCATAGGACTGCTTTATTTAGCAAATTCATTAAAAAATAAGGGGTATTCTGTAAAGATAGTTAATTATATAAAAAATTATGATGAAGATTTGACAAATGAAGAGTATGAACAATTGGAATTAGACCTGAAAGAAGCTGTTTGTATAGGTTTTTCAGTTTTAACTACACAGATTCAGAGATCTTTAAATCTTTCAAAATATATTAAAAAGAAATATTCTTTATCTATTGTTTGGGGCGGTGTGCATCCTACTTTGTTTCCGGAAGCTGTTTGTTCAAACGAAAATGTTGATTTTGTTGTTATAAATGAAGGTGAAAATGCTATTGTTGAATTAGTGAAGACTTTGAAGAGTAAAAAAAATGATTTTTCAAAAATTAATAATTTAGTTTACAAAGAAAAGAATAAAGTTATTAAAAATCCTAATGGAGAGCTTATAGATTTTGTTAATTCCCCAATTCCTGATTATAGTTTTTTAGAAGAGTTTATAAAAAAATATAGTTATTATTTTTTTCAAGGTAAAAAGTATAAATTTGTGGAAGTTCATACTGGAAGAGGATGCCCTTATAGATGTACTTTTTGTTTGAATAATATTTTGTTTGGTAAGACAAGACGTTCAAGATCTATTGAATCTATAATCTCCGAAATTAAATTATTAAAAAATAAATATAATGGAAATTTTTTCAAGTTTAGAGATGAGAATTTTTTTATGAATAAAAATTATTTAGAGAAGTTTTGTGATGAGTTAATTAATCAAAATATGAATATCAAATGGTGGACTAGTGCACGGGCGAGTTTTTTTGATAATGTTTCTGAGGAATTAATGTTAAAATTAAAGAAAAGCGGTTGTTTTCATTTGTTGATTGGTGCTGAATCTGGTTCTGAAAAGATTTTGAAACAAATAAAAAAGGATATTATACCTAAACAATTAGTTAAATCTGCCAAAGTTTGTATCAAGTATAAAATTGTTCCAAATTATTCTTTTATGGTTGGATTTCCAGGAGAGAATATTAATGATATAAGAGCGACTTTGAAGTTAATGAAGAGATTGAAAAGAATTTCTCCATATGTAAATATTACTGGTCCGCATTTATTAAGGCCTTATCCTGGTGGGGAGTTATATGAAGAATTGAAAGATAATTATAATGATTTTTTCAAGAATAAAACTTTAGAGCAGTGGGCTACGACTGAAAAATTTTCAGAAATATATATGAAACCTTCTGATCTTCCTTGGATCAAAGATCCTCAATTAGTTCAAGTAGTTGTAGATTATGCTCCCAGGATGTTTAATTCATTAGTTAGGGTACCTTTTTATGTGAAGTTTGTAGGAGATGCCAAATCTTCTTTATATACAATTGGAGTTTATTGGTTTATGAGTTCAAAGGATAAATTTGTTAGAAAAAGTGCTTTAAAATATTTGCATCTTTTGGATTATGTTAAAATCAAATTAAGAGGATATTTCAAGAGTTATGTAAATCTTTTATCATGAAATAATATGCTCCTAATATAGGCACTAGGCAGAGATTTAGAACTAAAAATATCATATACATTGCAATTGAAACTTCATAGGGAATACCTACTTGATATAACAAAATTGTTCCAATACCTTCTCTTAATCCAAAACCATTTGGAGTTAATGGAACTATAGTAACAATAAGAGTAATTGAGCTGATTATTATTGAATTAAATAAACTCAAGTCGAAACCTAAAGCTTGTAGTAAAATGATTATTATAATTCCATTTAATATTGGTCTTAATGCAGTTAAAAATAAATTGATTAATAATGCTTTTTTATGATATTTGAGTTCTTCTCTAAAAGTTTTACTAAATCCTTTAAATTTTTCTGAATGTTTGCCTAGAATTTTTTTAAACAATTTTCTTCCTATTGGTGTATATAATGTTAATATTCCTAGGATTAATAACAAACTAAATCCTATGCCATAATAAAGCTCTTTTGAGTTCATTAAAGTAAAGATTCCAAGAATGGTTATAGGAATGAAAACTAGTAGGGTTATTAGTTTGTCTAAAAGAATTAAAGTTGTGCTTTGTCCGATTTCAAACCCTTTTTTCTTTGCAAGCAACATTGTTGTTATATCTCCTGCTCTTGCTGGCAAAACTAAACCAGATAAAAAACCAGGAATATAAAGTGCCAACCATTCATTCATTTTTGTAGGTATTATTGTATCAAATAAAACTTTTAAGCTTAGAGCTATGAAAAAAAGTAAAATTATGTCGATGACTAATGCTAAAATAAATAAATTTAAATTAATTGTTTGTAAAATAACCCATGATTCTTTCAAATCAACTTTATATGCTATGATTGCTAAAATTATTATTAAAAATAGTATTTCAAATATTTTTCTTAGCTTCATTTTAAAAATAAAAGTTAAATGGGGTTTAAAAAAGTTGTTAAGTTTTGTAGACTTTAGTTCCATTTTTACCTGTGTAAATCACTTCTTTATCTAATTCTTTTTTTGTAATTATATAATCATAGTTATCATTAATTTGTTCTATTTCCCATTCATTTCTAATCCAATATCCAGCTATAAATGATGGTCTTTCTTCTTTTTGTTCATCTATATCAAATAAAAATGATGAATTTCTCAAGTTTTCGTTAATCCATAAGCCGAGTTCAACGCTTTCAGTTTGCATCCAATCTTTTTCAGTGTTATAGTAGATTACAGCTGTGTTTAGGAGTGAGAGAATTATAAAAAATATAAATAATATTTTGTAGATGTTTATTATTTTTAATTTGTTTATTAAAAAGATTGTTAATATGAATAATCCTATTATGATTGTAAGAATTATTTGAGAATTATATTTTAAATATTCTAAGATATATTTTAACAGACCTATGTGAATTAATGCACTGTTATTTAGAGGATAAAATTTGTCGAAAATAATAAAATATGAAGAAATTATTGTGAAGATTGAAAGAATAAGTAATAATATTTTAGGAATAGTTTCTTTTTTTTCTAATTGGATAAAACTTAATGTTAAAAATAAGGGTATCAAACATTCGATGTATCTTCCTATAGTTCTGTAATCATTGTAGTGGTTGAATCCTCCACTATGGTTTGCACAAAGAATTAAGAGAAAAAATGTTGAAAGCAAGGTTATTTGGATTAATAATTTTTCATTGTCTTTCAAACTCTTATACTTATAAATTAAAAATATGGCTAGGAAGAAAAAGATGATTCCACATGCTAGAATTAAATAATCTAAGTATAAGAAAAACCAAATAAATTTTGTAGAGAAATTTAATATTGATGAGGCTTTTTCTAATGATGATTGATAACCTGTGGCTTGAATAAAATTAAATCCAGAATTTATTAATCTT
>CAYHOR010000004.1:0-12697 GCA_964358235.1 Candidatus Woesearchaeota archaeon | reverse complement strand
AAAAATTCAACCAAAACCTTTATAAATAAATAATCAAGATTACAATCTATGACTAAAACTCAAGATCCAGTTATTATCAAACCTGGTTTGGAATTACCAAAATTGTCGCCAGAAATGCAGGAACGAGTTTCTAAAATTCAACCTAATTTAGATAAATTTAAAGAAAAAATTCTAGAAAAAATTGAAGATGTTACAGGTATTTCAATTCTGCCTCCTTTACAACCAAGACCTAACGAAATTATTAATCAAAACGAAGTTCATATATTCATTCTAATCGATGATGCAAAAGCTGAGGGTATGGCAAAAGGAGATTTGATTGTAAAAACTTCAGATGAATCTGCAAAGATTGCAAAAGAAATTGACGTTAATTTTAAACCTCAAATTATGCTTATTTCTGAATTAAAAGAAGCTTGTTTGGATGCTAAACATGATATCATTCAAATGGTTGCAACTTCTGGAATAATTTTTGACAGAGGTTTGTTATCTGCATTAAAAGTATCTGAAGTTCACAAAAATATGTCTATTAAAAAATTTGAAAAATATGTAGTTAGTTATATTGCTGTAGGAAGTTTGTTTAGAGGCGATGCCGCTCCTAATGACATCGATGTGGCAATTGTTATCGATGATACAGATGTAAAAAAAATGTCTCGTTTTGAATTGAGAGATAAATTGAGAGCTATCATTATTAACATGGGTTATGATGCCTCGCAAATTACAGGTGTTAATGCACAATTCCATATTCAAACATATATTTTGACAGACTTCTGGGAGAGCGTTAAAGATGCAAACCCTGTTATTTTTACAATGCTTAGAGATGGTGTTCCATTATACGATCGTGGAGTATTCATGCCTTGGAAACTTTTGCTACAGATGGGAAGAATTAAACCTTCACCAGAAGCAATTGATATGAATATGGAGTTAGGAGATAAATTAATTGAAAGAACAAAACAAAAATTACTTAGCGTAGTCGGTGAAGATTTGTTCTATGCAGTTATGAATCCAACTCAAGCAGCTTTAATGTTGTATGGAATTCCTCCACCAACTCCTAAAGAATCTGTTAAATTAATGGAAGAAATTTATGTTAAAAAAGAAAAATTATTAGAAAAAAAATATGTAGATATCTTAGAAAAAATCAGAAAAACTTTCAAAGCTATCGAACATGGTGAAATAAAAGAAGTATCTGGTAAAGACGTGGATAAACTTCTTGCAGATTGTAAAGATTATCTAGAAAGAATAAAAAAATTATTCACTGAAATCGAGGAAAGAAACGAAAAATTAGTGATAGTAGAAATTCATTCAACAGCTATGAATTTGACAAGAGATCTTTTAATAGAATATGGAGTAAAAAATATTACAGTAAAAAATATTCCAGAATTATTTAACAAAACAATCTGTGAAGGAGAAAAACTTCCATTAAAATATCATAAAGCTCTAGAAGATATTGTTAAAGCAAAGAAAGACTTTGAAGCAAAAAAGTTAACTAAACAAGAAATAAATAAAGTTAGAAGAGAATCCAGAGAATTTATCAGGTTATTAATGGATCTTTTAGATAATAAAAGGGCAATAAAACTTGATAAAGCAAAAATACAATTTAGATATGGCGATGGAAAATATGGAGAAGTTATTTTCCTTAAAGAAGTTATTTTTGTTATTAAAGATCATACAAAAAGAGATGAAATTCTTATTGGAAATTTAGATACTGATGGTGGTTTCCAAAATTTGAAAAAAAGTGATTCACTTGAGTTCGAAAAGTATATAAATAGCGTAAAAATGCCTCAAGAGAAAGTTATAAAAACAAGAACTTTAGAATCTATTAAAGAAATTGTTGGTGAGGATGTAGAAGTATTATGGAAGGCATAATTAACAACTTTACGAGAAATCGTTCAAGTCAAAACACAAAACATATAATTATTAGTATGGAAAATATTGATTCTCGAGATGAAGCTAAAAAATTCGTTGGGAAAAAAGTTATTTTCAAAACTGAAACAGGAAAAGAAATTTCTGGAGAAATTAGAAGTGCTCATGGTAATAGTGGTTGTATAAGAGTAATTTTCGAAAGAAGCTTGCCAGGTCAATGTTTAGGTAAAAGAGTAGTGGTGGCATAAATATGGTAGCACTTAGACCATTTTCATGTTATAGAAAAGTTAAAAGAGCTTATACAAGAAAATCTAGATACAAAGTTAGAGGTTATATAAAAGCTGTACCAACTTGTAAATTGGTTAAATTCGACTTTGGTGATACAAAAAGAACTTTCAGTAATAAAGTTTTCTTGTTATCAGAAGAAAAAATTCAAGTTCGACATAATGCATTAGAATCTGCAAGAACTTCTGTTGTTAGAAGACTTACTGCTAAATTAGGAAAAGATTACAGATTTCAAGTTAGACCATATCCTCATCATGTTTTGAGAGAAAACAAAATGATTACAGGAGCTGGAGCAGATAGGATGTCATCAGGTATGCAGCGTTCATTTGGTAAAGCTATGGGCTTGGCTGCTCAATTAAAAAAAGGAACTGTAATCTTTTGTGTTTACGTTGACAAAGAAGGAATTGTTGCTGCTAGAGAATCATTGAAATCTGCAAATCCAAAATTACCTGGAAAGTGTATAATTAAAGTTGAATAGATATATTGTAACATTTACTTCATTTAAAATATAGTCGATATTTTTTATATTTTTTAATCTATTATTGTCACTAACATATAATAAAAACTACACATATATTTAAAAAGCCCTTATCCTTAAACAAGGTATGCGAAAAAAGTTTTTGAAGTTCTACGAGAACTTGGAAATGTTTGGGGAAGAAGAGGTTGAAGATGAAAGTTTCTCCGGACCATATGTTGCAATGTAACCTCAGTAATAGTTTTTAATGTTATATTTGTATGTAATTATTCCTATTACAATAATCTTTATAAATTAGTTGAGCAACATCCTTCGAAAGTTACAATATGTAATAAGGGAGGAAATTGAAAATGAATGTATTTGGTTCTTTGATAGAAAATGCTTTGAAAAATACTGATACACCAAGTCAAAGTCAGAATGAAATAGGACATGCTAATATTAAAGTTATAGGTTGTGGTGGTGGTGGTACTAATGCTACTAACTGGCTCTTCAAGAAAGGAGTTCAAGGAGCAGAAATTATTGCTATTAACACAGATAAACAACACTTAGATTTAGTTGAAGCAGATAGAAAAATATTGATCGGAAGAGATATTACAAGAGGTTTAGGTTGTGGTGGATTTCCAGAAAAAGGAAAAGAAGCTGCAAGAGAACAGTTAGGAGAATTGAAAGAAGTTCTTCGTGGTTGTGATATGGTTTTCATTACTGCTGGTATGGGTGGAGGAACTGGAACAGGTTCAGCTCCAGTTGTTGCTCAGCTTGCTAGAGAGGAAAAAGCAATTGTTATTGGAACAGTAACTATGCCTTTTGATATTGAAAGAGCAAGAATTGAGAAAGCAGAATATGGTTTAGAATTATTGAGAGAGTATTGTGATACTGTTATTGTTATCGATAACAACAGACTTGTAAAAATTGCAGGTAACCTACCAATTCAACAAGCTTTTGCTGTTGCAAACGAATTGATTTCAACAATGATTAAAGGTATTGTAGAAATTATTGCAGTTCCATCATTAGTTAACTTGGATTACGCTGATGTAAAAGCAATTATGTCCAATGGTGGAGTCTCTGTAATTGGTATTGGAGAGTCTGATTCATCAAATAGAGTTGAAGAAGCTGTAAAGAGAGCTTTGTCAAATCCATTATTAGAAGTTAGCTATGAAGGAGCTATGGGTGCTTTGATTCATGTATCTGGTGGAGATGATTTAACTTTAGAAGAAGTTAACAGAGCTGGAGACTTGATCACACAAGCTTTAGATGAAGATGCTAACGTTATCTGGGGAGCAAGAATCTCAAATGACATGAAAGGTAAAATGAGAATTATGGCTATTGTTACCGGCGTCAATTCACCTTACATTATGGGTAAAGGCGGAAACAGAAATAGAAAAGATAACTCTAAGAAAATGTCTGGAAATTTAGGAATAGATTTCCTTTAATTTTTTTATTACTTATAAATAGTTAAAAAGGAAAGATTTATATATTCTTTATTCTTATTAGAAATTATGAATCTTATACAAATATTATTAGGAACAATAATGGGTTGTGCACCACAAAGTAATACAAGTTTAGAACAAGGTGTTTGTAATTCAGATACTTTTGAATTAAAATATAAAAAAATTGATAAAGAAACTTATGAATATTCCTGCACTCCTAATTTGCCTTTTATTTTTACTGATCCCCTAACAGGAGATGAAGTCTATCACAAAATTTTTGTTAGAGAATCTAATGATGATGGTAAAACTTGGAGTAAAGAGTTAGATTTAAATTTTTATGCTTCAGTTCCAGAAGTTTTTTTAGTAGGTGAAAAATATAATCTAAATGTTTGTGGAACTTGCCTTGTATGGGATTCAATGGATGGTTTAAATTTCAATCCTAAAAAATTTATTTTTACTAATATTACAGATGATGATGATCCTTGTCAACCAAGAGTTGATCCAGCAGTAGATGTAAATAACGATTCAGTTTACTCAATTTTTTTCAAACCTAATCTTGAAGAAACAAAATTTGAAGATCCAGCAAGTCAAACTTCTTCTCATGATATAATTGGATATGAATCAACAGATAATGGTACTACTTTTTCTCTTGATGGAATTCTTATTTCAGGGTATACCTATACAGATCCGGCAATAATTAGAAATTATAATGGTAAAGATTTTATTTATGTAACCAGTGAAGGTAACAAAACTTTAGCTTATTCTCAAGATATAAGTTCTCTCTTAGGGTATCAGCTCCAAAATGATGGAAATCCAGTAATTGAAGATCTATCTCTTGCAGATGTTATTCGTAAACCAGATGGAGATTTGTTAATGGTTGGTACTAGATTTAGTCCAGAAACAAAGAAATATAAGATTGTAGGATATGAATCTTCTGATGGATTGAATTGGTCTTTTCTTAGAGATTTTTTTGAAGATGGTGAATCACCAAGTGTTTATTATGATTTAAGTGATAAACTTAAAATTGTATATGTTAAAAAAGAATTAGTAGAAGAGTAAATATTTTAAATAATAAAAAAATTAAAAAAGTCCTGGGAAATAATCTACTTTTAATTGTGTTGCACCGCTGGTATTTCCTTTCTTTAAACTATCCATTCTTTCTAACAATCCTGAAGCACCAACATAAACACCTTTGTGCAGATTATCAAGCACACTATATTCAACAACACCTTTGTTTCCTCTATCAATAGTGCATTTTCCTAATCTATAAGACAATGTTTCAGTACTTACACTTACAGCTCCACTACCACTGCCTTGGTATGCTTCTTTAAAACTTAAATCTCTGAGTATTACTAAATCTCCAGTTGATATAACAATTTTTTTATCAATTGGTTTTGTTAAAGCTTCAATCATTCCAGCATATTTTACAGAAACTTCTTTTGGATAAAACAAATATCTTACAGATCCTCCGTCAGAAAATTCGTAATCTACTTCAAATTCTCCATTAGTTCTGTTAACTCCGTGTAATGTTGAAGCTCGGTCTACAAACTCACCTAATATACCTTCCAATCTTTTTTTAATATCCTTCGCTCTTACATATGTTTCAGCATTTGCTTGATGAATATTTTTAAATCTTTTTGTATCTAATGCTACAATTAATTCATTTTCTTCAGAAATACCTTCTCTGTTAACTAATCTTGCTTCTTGTTTATTATAAACTTTGATATTTTCACTATTCCATCTGTCTACTAATTTCAATAAATGATCTGTTGATAAATGAATACCATTTCTAGTTCTTCTTACAAATTCCCTGTGAACATTATCTCCATTATCAGATACAGATTGTTCAACAAACCCTCTTAATGCTCCATAAACTGATTCATGTGCTATACTAGAATGCTTGTAAGCTCTAGTCTCAAATTCAACACATCCTAATTGCCAATTTTTTGAATGAAATTCATTTAATAATTCTTCATTATCTAATTCTTCTTCTTTTTTAGCAGTTTCTAAAATATCTTCTTTCAAAGCGTTTTCAAAAGGTTCGATTATATTATCTTTTAAAGTTGGTATAGCAGTTCTGTTAATCCAATTATACATTCTTGCATTAAATTCATCTGCTTCGTCTGTTCTATCATTCCTTAATTCTGGAACAAATATTCTTTTTGTGTTTGTTATTTTCATTTTATTTTTTATAATCTGATTATCTATATTAATAATAGCCCCTCATAGGTGGGGGAAAGTATTTAAACATTTGCCTTATATTATAATTATGGAAATTCCGCTACTAACTCTTGGAGAATCTAAGGTATATTCTACATTAGTAAAAATAAGTGAAACTTCTATAGGAAACTTAATAAAATTTTCAGGTGTTTCTCATTCAAAAATTTATGATATATTAAAGAGATTAGCAGAAAAAGGATTAGTAAGTTCTTTTACAAAAAATGGTAAACAATATTTCTCGGCTGCAAACCCTAAATTTTTACTCTCGCTAATAGAAGATGAAGAGGAAATTATCAAAAAAAATAAAGAACAATTAAATAAAATAATCCCTATATTAGAACAAGAGCAAAACAGCGTAAGAATAGAATCTTCTTTGAATGCATTTGAAGGATTTAAAGGAATGAAACTACTTTTAGAAGGTGTTTTAATTGAAAAAAATGATGAAATTCTTATTCTTGGAACTCCTAAAAAATTAATTGAGCTTTCAGGTGGTTATTTAAAAGATTGGCAGAAAAGAAGAATAAAACAAGGAGTTTTATGTAAGATTCTCTCTGATTTTGATGCTCCTTCATGGAACGAAGACTGGTGGATAAAAAGTAAAAAAGATAAGTTAACAATAACAAAACGTTTTTCTTCAGTTTCTCCTGCTTATTTGGTTATAACAAAACATTCAGTAATTACAATATATTTTGCAAACACTATTCTTGCATTCAAGGTGTCTCATGAAGATATAGCTAAAAGATATAAGACTTTTTTTAATGAACTTTGGAAAGTAAATTGACAATATTTTTATACTATTAAATTATCCAATTATTATGTTTGAACATTTTACAAAGGAAGAGCTGAAAATATTTAAATCTTTAAACACTCCTAAAAAAATTCAGGATTATATCAATAAAATCCCTATTAATTTTGAACCTAATGGTGATACTTGTTTATCCCCCAGACAAGTTCTAGACCAAAATATAGCCCATTGTATTGAAGGAGCACTTCTTGCTGCAGTCATACTTAGATTTCATGGAGAAAAGCCTCTAATAATGGATTTAACTTCAAATAAAAATGATTTTGATCATGTTGTTACTTTGTTTAAGCGTCATGGCCACTGGGGCGCAATCTCAAAGACCAATCATGCAGTCTTAAGATACAGAGAACCAATTTACAAAAGTATAAGAGAATTAGTTATGTCTTACTTTCATGAATATTTTACAAATGAAAATGGTAAAAAAACCCTGCGTTCATATTCAGGACCAGTAGATTTAACTAAATTCGACAAAAAAAACTGGATGGGTTCAAAAAAAGATGTTTGGTTCATAGCAGAACATTTGTGCAAAGTTAAACATTATAATATTTTGAATAAAAAACAAATTTCTTTTTTGAGAACAGCAGATCCTATTGAAATTGAATCTGGTAAACTTATCGAGTGGAAGTAGTGCAATATTTTTCATATAAATCTTGAGCTAATGGTTTTGTTCCATCATATTGAGCACAAAATTTTCTCCTAAAAATTCAACTTTCCATTCTTGTGATAGTAAACTTTCAATTTTTTCTTTAAAATATTTTACTTCTACCATTAGTTCTCCGTGATTTTATGAACTAATTTATATAAAAACTCTTGAGAAGAATATTCTTTACTCTCTTTGTATACTGCTGCTTGCGTATAAAAAAATCTTCTTAAATAAGACCTTTTAATCTTATTTTTTATAATTAATGGTACATTTTCTTCAATATATTTAATTAATTGTTCTTTATTTTCAAATGATTTGCATTTTTGATTTAATTGATAAGAATCCAATATTTCTCCTGTTCTAAAATATTCTGTATATAGAATCAAACTTCTGATATCTTTGTAAAAATTATTATTATTCATTACTGCCGGTATAGCTTCATTAATAACGTTCCAATAATCAGCAATAGTTACTTTCAAATCTTTTAAGGGTAGAAACTCATTTGAAACACAGCTTTTTGATATTGAATGATATAACAAAGAATATAATTTATTAAAATCAATAAAACTCAATTTTATTTTTTTATTTTGAAGATTAAATTTCTTTTTTGTTCTGCTTATTACAAAAACATCAATATCTTTTGCATTTTCTTTGAATAAAAATGATCCAGATATAAAACAATATTTTGTAGGAATATCTTTTAATATATTTTCAATTATTTTAATTCTTTTTTTAATCAATTCAGTTTTATGTGGGTTGTATATTATCATATTACCTTTTTTATATAAAAACTAGGATATAAGCCTAAATATAACAAATATATATTAAAAGTAACTAATTAATAAAGCTTTGGTAGAAAAAACCGAAAAAAAATTATTATAAATTCTAATATTTTGGCTTCAATCTAACATTTCCTTCAGCATTAATTTCAAAACAATGATGTTTACCTTCATCTTGTATTCGTTTAGGTTTAGAATCCATTCCAATAGATCTTATTTTAAATTTTGGAGCTAAATTAATCAATGACAACCATTGTTCACCATTAATTTCTTTTACAGGGATATTAATCTCCATCTTTAACAAATCCCTCTTGCTTCAATTTTTCCATAATTTTATTTGCCTGTTCCATTGGAATATGTAAACCATAAGTCAAATCAATAATACTAATACATTTTTTTCCTTTAACTCTAAAATCATTTACTAAATTTCTTATTTTTTTCTCTGCATTATTATCATCAATATTGTTGATAATCAAAAAATGATTTTTTAATTCTTTCACTTCTTGCTTTAAATATTGAACTTCTTCATACAAATCTTTCATATTTTTATTTAATAATTTTTAATTAATAAACTTTCCGCAGAAAAAACTGAAAAATTTTCGGAAATTAATTAAATCTTTTTTCTAATTCTTCTAAAAGTTCTTTGCTAACAGCTTCTTTAGTTTTAATATTCTGTTCAACAGTGGTTTTAGTTTTAGATTTTCCATTCAATTTTAAAAATTTATTGATTAATTCTTGTTTTGTTAAATTTTCTAATTTGTCTCTTACAGCTTCTCTAATAAATTCAGTTCTAGAATTAAAATTATGTTTGCTTATGCAAAAGTCTACTTTTTTAAGAATATCCTCTTGAAATTTTACTGTGACTATTTCCATAGAATACATTGTAATACAAAGTAATATTTAAATCTTTCGCAGAAAAAACCGAAAAATTTTTCAAACACACATTCTGACATCTTGAGAACTAAATCTAGGAGCTTCAGTAAGATAATGTTCTAATCCATCAGAGCGACGCCTATGCTCTGTTTCTCTTCCTAAAACTATCAATGCATCTTCAAAAGTAAGTACTTTAGGTTTTTCAACAGGATTTCCATTCCTAAATTGAGCATAACTTATTTCTGGATTTCCAGGCCAATTACGAATAATATGATCTTTAGAATACATGAAAAGATCCACAATTCGTTTTCCACAATCACCCCAAAGAATGCCAATCATCCAAGGATAATGTAATCCTTGATTCCCATAAAAATTTCTAACTTTTTCAAATTCTTTTCTACCACTAGTTATCTTATTTGTACCAAAAACATCGCTGTCAGCATTATGAATGTAAAACCTTCCTCGATTAGGCTGTTCTAATTCTCTTACCTGCGCAAAAAAATTTAAACCCATTAAGGTGTATACCTCTCCATTGTTCTTGGGAATGGAATCGCATCTTTAATACTGTCTAGACCACAAATCCATCTTACAACTCTTTCAACACCCATTCCATGTCCTGAGTGCGGCACTGATCCATACTTTCTAGAATCAAAATACCAATCATAATTGCTAGGGTCTTCATCATCTTTTTTTAACAAATTAGACATTTTTTCAACATCCAACTCTCTCTGTGAACCGCCAACAATCTCTCCGTAATGCTCTGGTGCAATTACATCCATGCATAACGCAACTTTTTCCTCTTTAGGATCTGAAGGTTTGTAGAATGCCATAATCTTTTTTGGATACCTTGAAACCATTACTGGCACGTCAAAATGTTCGCTTAATTTTTCTTCTTCAATCGTCCTTAAATCCTTGCCCCACTCAACTTCCATTCCATCTTTCTTTAACAAATTTAAAACTTCAGTGTAAGTCATCCTGATAAAAGGTTTTTCAACAATGGGTTTTAGTTTTGAAACATCTCTCTCAACAATCTTCAATTCTTCCATATTATCTTCTAAAACTTTCTTGACAATATATTTCAATAATTGTTCAACATCATCCTGTAATCCATTAAAATCCATCCATGCAGATTCCATTTCAGCCATCCAGAACTCCGATAAATGCCTGGAAGTTTTTGATTTCTCAGCTCTGAAACAAGGTGATACTAAAAATATTTTTTCTAAACCAAATATAATAGTTTCAGAATATAACTGTGCAGACTGTGTTAAGTATAATTTGTCTTTGTAATATTTTACTTCAAATAAAGTAGATCCTCCTTCAGACTGTGTAGGCTGTAAAATAGGTGGGCTAAACTCTATATAATTTTGTTGTAAATAATGTTCTCTAAAAGCCTTTAATATAGTGCTTCTAATCTTCATTATTGCACTCATTCTCCTAGACCTCAACCACAAATGCCTGTTGTCTAATAAAAATTCAACACCCAAATCTTTCTGTATAGGAAAGTTATCACATTTGCCGACGATTTCTAAATTCTCAACAGCAATCTCATATCCAGATGGAGCTCTGTCATCTTTCTTAATAGTTCCGTTAATCTCCATAGAAGTCTCAGTATGAATCGACTCAACATCCTTCCAAACTTTTTCAGAAACATTCTTTTTTTCTACTACGCATTGAATAATATTACTGCCATCTCTAATTATTATAAACTTTAAATTATTAGAACCTCTCTCTCTATAACACCAACCTCTTATAGCTACTTTTCCGATTCCTTGCGTCATAGCTTCTTGTATTGACTTGAATTCCATATTTTAAAAAAAGAAATATATGTATATAAAGGTTTTTAGTTTGGGATTTCAATAAAAATTAAATCTTAGCCAAATGTTTTAATATTTTCATATCACTTTCTATGACTAATTCTGCAATTTGTAAAAATAAGTCCTCTTCCTTCTTTTTTTCTTTTTTCATGTTATAGATCAAAGGGATATTCCTTTAAATATTTTTTGATACATTGAGCCCTATCTTTTTGCATATTTTTTAAAATTTGTCTTAATTCTATTAAATCGAAATGATTCTTATTATAATTAGGAATTTTAACACAATTTATACTTACCCAAATTTCAATAGATTTCAAATTTTTAGGTTTTCCTTGTTCAGATTTTTTTGCTAAATCCTTCATAAACTTACCAGCAATTTCCTGATTTAAACAAAGAATTTTTCCTTCTCCGAACAATAAAGAAGTTTTACAAAAAGTATAAGCTGTTCTTTTATTTCCTTCTATAAAAGGATGCTGTTCAGCAATGTTTTTCATTAGTAATAATATAAAACTAAATCTATTTTTTGTTCTTTTTAAAGCATCATAAATTAAAAAATCTAAACTTGAGCCTTGTCTAAGTTCAACAGGATCATTATTAATAGATACAACTTTTTCATGAATCCAAAGAATATACTTTTTAGTTCTTTCAATAAACTCTTTTTCAGTTTCCATTGTTTGTTGTTAAAAATAAATAATCCCCTTTTTGTATAGCATATATATAATAATTGTTATATTTTGTAACTTCTATCGTCTGGTTATTATTAAAATTGATTAAAGCAATCGGCTTGTCATCTTTAATAGTTTGAACAGTGTCATAAATCTCATACAAATTAATATTATTCTCAACTGTCCCTACTGATGCAGTTCTGTTTTGGTATATCAAGTCTGACTCTAAATCTGCCTCAACTTTGAATTCTGTTATTGTAACTTTGATATTTGGAGTCTCCGTATACTCAGCACCATAAAGTTCGCAGCCTCTTAACGACTCTTCTAAATAAGTTTCTAAATCTTCTTGAATGGTATTGATATTAAATTCATCTGTAGAAATTTCATAAGATTCAAAATCAATAGTGTTAGTAGGATATAACGAACCACCCTGTAAACCTAATAAAATTAAAGATTTTTCTAGATTTACTTGTAAACACTCAGATAACTGACTTGAAATATCATTTATGTTGTCATATGATTGAACTTCTTCAGTCAAATCTAAAATATTTGAATCAGATAACACCAAAAATAATCCAATTAATACTAATATAATTATTCCAAATACTATAAACAAAGTAAATTGTCCTTTTTTCATATTAATTTGTACAGCTCCTTTATTTTTTCCAATAATAGATTATAATTAGAATAAACTTCAAATTTGAATGTAGTTAATGTGTCTAATTGAATGTTGACAGCTTGATTATTGTAAGTGTATGAGAAAATTAAAGTTGGACATTTATTTTCCAAAATTGTATCATATAAAATCATTTCTGTTTGTTCTAAATAGTGAGATCCAATACAAATATTTGCTATAA
>CAYHOR010000003.1:0-12781 GCA_964358235.1 Candidatus Woesearchaeota archaeon | reverse complement strand
AATATACATAACCTTTTTCAATTAATTTTGGCATATATCTATAAATAAAAGTTAATAATAAACAAGAAATGTGTGAACCATCAACATCTGCATCTGTCATAATAATAATTTTGTGATATCTTGCTTTATTAATATCAAAATCTTCTCCAATTCCTGTTCCTATTGCAGAAATTAAAATTGAAATTTGTTCGTTTGAGAATATTTTATCTAATCTTGCTTTTTCTACATTTAAGATTTTTCCTCTTAATGGCAGAATTGCTTGAGTTGTTCTTGTTCTCCCTGATTTCGCACTATTATGAACAAAAACCCCCGAAGCTAAAGCAAAATTGTGGGTTTCTGATACTTCTAAATCATATACATCTATTTTTTCAGTTAATTGGATAATTTCTTTTATTTTATGATTAAAGTTTTGTATAGTTTCTAACATTAATTGTTCATTATTTTGAAAAAATCTTTCTTTTAATGTTTTTAATTTAAGTAAATTTTTGTTTTTTACTTTAATTCTTACAGAATCATATTCTCCTATTTTATCTTTTTCTTGAAGTTCTTTTAATAATGTCATTGAATTATAATAATATGTTTTGTTATAGGACTCTTTTCTTTTTAATCTAAATTCTTCTGTCCATTGTTTTTTAGTTGCTTGTTTTCTCCATTCAATTAAGCTTTGATTATTCCATTGTTCTTTTGATTTTAGAGATAATTCCTCTTTCTTTTTAGGGTTATTAATGAAATATTTTTTAATTTTATTAGATTGTTTTAGTTTATTTTCTGGGATGCTCCAATATTTTTTTTGTAATTCATTTAATAGTTTATTATTTTTAATTCTATATTCTGTATGTGAATAGTAAAATTTTAAAAACTTTTGTTTCATATATTCTTTATATTCTATATTTTCCCATTGTTTTTTAGCTCTTTCGCTAAGACTTTTTCTTATTTTTAGCATAGAATTTTTAATTTTAGTCTTATATTCTGAGGTTTTTCGAAGTTCTATTAATTTTTCTTTAACTTCTTTTGTAAATAATGTTTTGTAAGCTAATTTTCTATGTAATTCCATATGAATAGTCTTTGGTAATCTTTGGATATTCTCAGGATTGTTATTTAGTTTATTAAAGTCTATATGATGCTTGTCTCCTTTAATTGGTGGATAAGTCTTATTTTCTAGGTTATACTTATCTGATAAACAATGTGTAAAGATCCAGTCTTTTTTTGAAGGATCAAATACCATTTCATAACCTTTTATAGTAACTTTACCTTCTATTATTGAAGTTTTTTTGTAAAGCGGTGCTAAATTTAATGTTTTTGTTAACTTCTGAGCTTCAACATAACTGCCATCAGCTAATCTAAATTTATGATCTGGAGTACAAATAATTTCTTCATTATTATCTAGGATAATTTTTATTACTTTGGTATTTTTTTTAGTTAATCTTGGATTTTCGATTTTAGCAATTTTAATAGAATTGTTTTTGTCTAATGTATAACAATAATTGGTTTTATTTTTATTGTGTTCTTCTATCAGTTCCTTGAATGATAAATTTCTACCATCAACTAAAGCTACTTTAGTATCTCCTGAAAAACATCCACCGGCGGAATCTCCCTCGACAATAAATATTTCAGATTTTGCAGGGTCTCGTTCTTGGCAGTCTGCTAATTTTCCAGGTAATGAAGAAGATGACAAAACGCCTTTTCTTCTTGCAAGATCTTTTGCCTTTCTTGCAGCTTCTCTAGCCTTTGCAGCTAACAATGCTTTACCAATAATTTTATGGGCAATACTTGGATTTTCTTCGAGGAATGTTGATAATTCTTTGTAAACTATTTTTGAAACTAGAACTTTTATTTCACTGTTTCCTAATTTTGTTTTTGTCTGCCCTTCAAATTGAGGTTCAGGAACTTTTAGAGAAATTACAGCAGTTAATCCTTCACGAACATCATTACTAGATAATTTTTCTTCTTCTTTTTTTAAATTTTTTTCTATATATTCATTTATTACTCTAGTCAGTGCTGTTGAAAAGCCTGCTTCGTGAGTCCCACCTTCAATGGTATTAATATTATTTACATATGATAAAACATTTTCTGAAAAACTATCATTATATTGCAATGCTACTTCTATGATTGTTTTGTCTTCTTCTTTGTTAATATAAATAGGCTGGTGAAGAATTTCTTTGTTTTTGTTTAAACTAATTACAAATTCCAGAATTCCACCTTCATAATGAAATAAGTTCTCTTTATTTTCTTCTCTTTCATCTTTTAATAATATTTGAATTCCTTTATTCAAAAAAGCTAATTCTCTTAATCTTTTTGCAAGAATATCATATTCAAATGAAGTTGTTTCTTTGAAAATTTCTTCATCAGGGTAAAATAATATTTCTGTTCCTGATTCTTCAGTATCACCAATTATTTGTAATTCTGTTACTGGTACACCTCGTTCATATCTTTGAGTATAAATTTTTCCATCTTTTTTAATTGTAACTATTAATATTTTTGATAGTGCGTTTACACAAGTAACCCCAACACCGTGTAATCCTCCAGAGACTTTGTATGAATCTTTGTCGAATTTTCCGCCTGCGTGTAAGATTGTTAAAATAACTTCTACTGCTGGACGTTTTTCTTCTGCGTGCATATCTACTGGTATACCACGTCCGTTATCTTTAATTGCGATTGAGCCATCTTTATTGATAATAACTGAAATATAATCACAATGACCAGCTAATGCTTCATCAATTGAATTATCAACGACTTCGTAAACAAGATGATGAAGACCTCTAATTCCTGTATCTCCAATATACATAGAAGGCCTTGTTCTTACAGCTTCGAGTCCTTTTAGTACTGTAATATTTGATGCTTTGTATTCTGCCATTTACGTTAATTTTATTTTTGTAGGTTTATAATCTTTTCTCTCTGTAAAAGTGCATAATTTTAAGGTTTAAAGGCTTGTGCTTACAGTTTAGGAATTAGTGATTTTTTTAGGAGAAAGGTTTAAAAAGGAATTATTTTGTTGCAGTTTTCCATAACAATTTTGCATAGATTTTGAATGAATCCGCGACCTCTTTATTTTGGATTACTACCGAAAATGATTTCCCTTTATTTAGTCCAATCGTAACTGTATCTGCATAAATCTCTAACCAAGCATGTGTTATTAATCCTTTAGGCATATACTTTATTTGACTATTAGGATAATTTTTAGATAATTTTCCAAAGGGTTCTTTTGCATAATCATTGTATAAATAGTTGCATTTTATTCCTTTGTTTGATCTTCTTTTATGATACTCTTTGAAATAAGTATCCATAGATCCTTCATAGGGGGTTTTTGAAATTCCAAGAATCCACATTTCATCGTCAGTGTTCATAATTTTTAATGTTCTTTCTCTGGCGGTTTGAATTCCTTTAAATCCTTCAAAAACTTGTGCTGTTTCTGTTGTCAATGCAGTATTTGAATAAGTTTTCAGTTCTTTAACAAGATTAGATAATATTATTTCTTGACTTTTTAATTCATTTTCTTTTTCTTGTAAGTATACTAATAGTCTATTAGGATCTGCAGCTTTGAAATATTTTGTTTTTTCTTTAACTATATGACTGATTAAACCTTTTTTTGAGAGTTTGCTTAGAATAAGATAAACTTTTGAAACTGAGACACCAGATTTTTCAATTATGGGGCCACTTGTCGATTCTCCTAATTGTACTGAGGCTAGGTAAACTTTGATTTCTCCTTCTGTTAAACCTAATTTTCGTAATGGTTCAATATCCATAGATTATTATTGAATAAAGAGATTAATAAACCTTTCCCCCCAATGGGAAAAGAAGCTTTATATACTGTTTGACCTCGCATAATCGTAAAATGAATAATAATATTTATGGTTTGGCTAAGGAAGAAAAGAATACCTATGATTTAATTAGCTCTGATCAAAAAGAAAAAATTTCGGACTTAGAAGTTTTAGATCATTGGAATATTAGAGCTAAAAGAGATGATGTACAGGCTGTTATGTCTGCAAGGCATAGTCTTAGTGAAAATGATAAAGCTACGGTTGAATTACAGAATGAAATAAAATCTTTTCTTGGTTATTTAATTGTTGACAAAAGAATTTTTGAATTAGGTGTTGGAATTGGGAGAATGACAGGATTTCTTGCAAAAAGTAATTCTTATGTTTATGGTATAGATTTTTCAGAAATTATGTTAAATCGAGCTAAAGAGAATCTTAAAAATTATAAAAATATTAAATTATTCTTAGGAAAAATAACTGATTTGAGTGTAAAGACTAAATTTGATCTTGTATTTGAATCAATAGTTTTATTGCATATTTTAAATCCTGAAGAATTGAAATGGACTATTGAGAAAATGAAAGAGTTAAGTGATAGTATCTTTATTGTTGAACATACCTTTGAAAGTGAAGATTTTCCTATTTCTAGGTATGCAATCCTGAGAAAGCCAGAAGAATATGAAAATCTTTTCAAGCCCTATAAATTAGTTAAAATTAAAGAACACCTTTGTGCAGGAGATAAGTTTACTTTAATGCTTTTTAAAAAGATTTAATAAGAGGCTGTTATTAATAGAAAATAATGGAAAAAATAGTTTTAGATACAAACTTTTTATTAACAGTTTATGAATTAAGGTTAGATATTTTCGAAGAAATTTTTAGAGTCATTCCATCGAAGTATGAAATATATGTATTGTCTGGGACTATAAAAGAATTAGAAAAACTTATAAATAGCCCCTTACTTTCAAAGAAACAAGCCGCTAAGATAGCTTTAGAGCTAATTAAAATAAAGAATATTAATATTTTAAAAATTAGTGAAAGTCAACTGGTTGATGATACATTGGTTGATTTAAATGGTTATATCATAGCGACTATTGATACGGAATTAAAAAGAAGATTAAAGCAAAAAGGAACAAGAATATTGACTATTCGTCAAAAAAAATATCTTGTTTTGGAGTAATAAAAATGTATTACAAAATTAAAGTCAAAGGCCATGTTAGGGTTGATCCTAAATTATTTGTAGAATCAAATGAAGAAGGAATAAAAGCTTCTTTAAATCAAAAATTTGAAGGATTTATTTCTAAAGATTTAGGGATTATCATTGGAGTTTCTTCAGTAGACAGCATTGGTGAAGGAGTTATTATTTCTGGTGATGGTGCTGCATATTATGATACTCAATTTACAGTTTTAAGTTTTAAACCTGAAATAGGAGAAGTAGTATTAGGAAGAATTTCTGATATTACTGATTTTGGTGCTTTCATAACCTTAGGTCCTATTGATGGAATGATTCATGTTTCTCAGACTATGGATGATTTTGTTAGTTTTGCAAAAAGTAGTGTACTAACAGGAAAAGAATCCAAAAAAAGTTTGAAAGTTGGTGATTTATGCAGAGCAAGAGTAATTGCCGTCAGTTACAAAGATGTTTCTAATCCAAAGATAGGTTTGACTATGAGACAACATAGATTAGGTGCTTTATCTTGGATTGAAGATGATTTGAAAAAAGAAAAGAAAGGTAAGAAAGAATGAAAAAAGTTTGTAGAAAATGCAGAATTTTTGTAGAAGGTGCTGAATGTCCGATTTGCAAAAATAGTAATTTTACTGAAACTTGGAAAGGAAGAATTAATGTTATTGATGCTAATAAATCAGAAATCGCTAAAAAAATAGGGATTGAAGTTAAAGGCGAATATGCCATTAAGGTGAGATAATGAACACAGAAATACAAAAACAAATGGAAGTTCCTTTGCTAAATAGACAAAGGGTTACTGCAATGGTCGATTTTGATGGTGGTTCAACCCCGTCGATTTTACAGTTCAAAGACTTAATTGCATCTAAGTTAAAAGTTAACAAAGATTTGATTGCAATAAGACATGTATATCAGCAATATGGCATATCCAAAGCCAAAGTTATTGTTCATGTTTACAAAACAAGAGATGAGTTAATGAAGTTAGAAAAATTAAAGAAAGGCGAAAGAAAGGTAATAGAAGCTGCTAAGAAAGTTGCAGTTGAAAAGAAGAGTGAATAAAAATGGCAACAAAAAAAATCAAAAATAAAGTTTCAAGCAAGAAATATGCAAGATATAAATCTGGTGTCGGCGAGGGTTTTTGTCCAAAGTGCGGACCAGGTACATTCTTAGCAAAACATAAAGATAGGCAAACTTGCGGCAAATGCGGATATACTGTTTTTTCTAAGTAATTTTTTTTAATCGTTAATTCCACTGGTCTTTGACCAGTGGTCAATCATGAATAGCTTTTTCTTTATGAGAATAATATAGGATGTGAGCTTGTCGAATCCGAAGCTCACACCCAAACCATCAAGTTAGTGTGAACTTTTTCTACCTTAAAAAATTTTCGTCTAAGCTCAGGAGAAAAAATGAAAAATTACGAAGTACCTAGATACAGCTCTTGTGTTGGTGAGGCTTGGATGCATGGAATGTTCAAAGTAAAATTTTGTCATCCTATTTTTGATAATAAAGAAATAAGAGAATATCTTGAACATTTATTTGGAGAAGCTTGTGAAAAATATTGTATAAAAATTAGTGAACTTGGATTCGACGATAATCATGTTCATATGCTTGTTGATTTAGGTCTTCGAACAAGACCAGAAATTGCAAAGTTATTGAAAGGATACACTGCTAAAAAATTATTTCAAAGATTTCCAGAATTGAAAAAACCTAAAAAAGAAGGTGGGAAATTTTGGAAAAGTGGTTTTTGGAATCCTAGTTATTATTTGGAAAGTCCGAAGAATTTTCTTGGGATCATAAAATATATTAGAAATCAGAAATATGGTTCTGAAAAAAATAATGAACAAAAAACTTTAGCTAATTATGCGAGCTGACCGAGCCCGCAGGCGAGCATGCCATCCGGTCTTTGACCGGTGGTGTCAGCGAGCATTTGACGTTTTTGTAGTTGGGGTTTTTCTTTTTCCATACTTCTGTCCATCTCTTCCTGATCCTGCAAAATGAGCATTCATAAAATAATCACTTGAACTACTTGGATTGATCATAGCTTTTATTCTACCAGGACCAATTAGAATTCCATTTTCTACATCAATATAACTTAATTTTGCATTTTCTCCCCTATTTACTTTTCTTTCTAATAAACAGGATAAATAATTGCTTAAAACTGAATCACTAATTCCGTCTGGTCATTTACCAATATTTTCTAAAGCTAATCTATTTACTAAATCAGAAATTTCTTTTTCTTTTTTAGGAAAAAATTTCAATGTTAATCTGTATTCCATTTTGCATATTCTCCTCTATGAGTCATAAACCCTGGGAAGATACTCCGGAGAGTATCTTCCTGGGGAAAAAGAGGTGATATGAATATGTAGGATATAACTGGTATATAAATCTTTCGGTTGTTTTAACTTCAAAGTGGTAATCAAGATTATAGACCCTGAGTAGTACTATTTTTCATTAAAAAACAGACTTAAAATGCCTGCAATTGTGACTGTAGGAATAAATCCATCTATTTGATCTGTAAAATCTATCAATTCTCCAAATTGTAATGCTCCAATATTTCCCCAAAGAAGCATACTTATGATTCCTCCAATAATATCAAAGACTGAACCAAAGATTGGAATACGCCCAATAAAAAAATCTAATGCATCAAATGCAATTGCAATCATAAATTTTAATATCAGCCACATAATGTTTAGATATTATCTTTATTTTAAATAAGTTTCTCTTACAACAATGTTTTTAAGTAGTCTTTTTACAATTTATATTTATGAAACTTGCTTATAGCGGGATATTATTTCCAGAAGACTATGATCCTTTAATTAAAGAGGTAGAATCTTGTTTTCAGCATAAATTAGGACCTGGAGATTTACCTACAAAAAGAAAAGAAGATAGAATTTATGGGATTTTAGTTCCACATTCCTTGTATAAGTTTTCCGGACCTTGCAGCGCTTGGGCTTACAAGACTATTGCTGAAAATTATTTTCCTGAAACTTTTGTAATTTTATTTCCTGATACTAGCGGGAAGTTCATAAATTATGCAACGATTTTAGAAGATATTGAGACTGTTTTTGGAACTTGTTATGTTGACAAACAAATTGGAAGAGTTTTAGTTGAACAAGGAATTGTAACTTTAGCTAATAATTTTAGAGAATATTCTTTTGAATTGCAATTACCTTTTTTACAGCATATGTGTAAAGATAAAATTCATGATGTTAAGATATTACCTATCATAATTCCACATTCTTTTAATGCAGGTAAATTAGCTGAAGAAATTATAAAAATAAAAAAAGATTTAGTTGTGATTATGGTTTCTGAGTTAACTGCGTTTGGTGCAAATTTTTTGTATCAGCCATTTAAATATAATATTGATGAGAGTGTCAATGGTCAAGATATGGCTTTAATCAAGTTTATTTTGGATTTTGACTCTGAAGGATTTTTTAAATATGTCAAGAAAAATAAAATTCCTATGCCTGGAAAAGATGCAGTTGTTGTTGGAATTGAATTGTTGAAACAATTAGGCGTTAAAAAAGGAGAATTATTGAGTTATTATCGTTCTAATGAAATCGATGATGATAAAGAAAATTTTGTAAGTTATTCAAGTCTGGTTTTTACTGTATAGTAGTTACAATAGAAAAGTAGTTAAAGAAGTTAGGATAGTTTTTAATTTGATAAAAATGGTTTATAAAACAATGACTGAAATTGCTCGAGAAGCAAATAATCAAATAGTTTATGTTCCTTATAATCGTGAAAAATATTTAGGCAATGATAAGCTTGTTAGCACTGTTTTAGGAAATAGAGGCATTAGTGGAAAATTTTTTTCTAGTTTAGGAATTGTATTAGCTATTGGAATAACTAGCGGATTAATTAATTTTGCTTCACAAATGTATACTGGAAAACCTTTAATTCCTAAAATTGTCAATGGTTTAGAAAGTTACTTAGAATCACAGGATTAGTTCTTTACTACTATATTGTAATATGGGAATGTTTTTATAATTGCAGGTATTAGTAATTAAAATGGTTTTAGTAAGGGTACCAAGGATTGCGACTCCTATAATGATAAAGAAAATTATAGTTAAGAAAAAGACTATTGTGAAAAAGGTAGTTAAGAAGAAGAAAATTTAAATTTCTAATATAGTTCCTGCAGGTCCAGGATTAATAATGAATGTTTTTTTAAATAAGATTTCGTGTTTATTGAAATTTTCATGCAAATGACCTGAAATATGTAATGCTGGTTTTGTTTCTTTAAGAAATTCTTTAATAGACTTACAACCAACGTGTCCTGCCCATTCCAAATAATCTAAAATTGTGTTATATGGAGGAGAGTGTGTTACTAATATTATTTTTTCATTACCTTTAATATTTTCTTTAAATTTATTTGCGGCAATTTCAAAATTAGGATTTTTTTGAGCAAATCCTCCACCACCGTAGAAAAAAAAGTGATAATTATCTATTTTTATTGATTGTTTATGTGTAAAATGAATATTTTTAAGATTTTTACAGATTTCTTTTATAGATTTTTCATCTTCATGATTTCCATGAATTATAAATAAAGGTTTTTTTATTTTTGAGTCAAGCATCTGCAATAATTTTTCTAAACCTACACCGAACCAGCTAATATCTCCGGCACAGATCATAATATCTACTTTTTTTGAGTTTTCAATTAGGTTTGAAATTGCTTTTTTATTAAGGTGAGTATCTGAGAATGCCAGGATTTTCATGATATTTTTGTGTTTGTTGGGGTTTAAATGGTTTTTTGTTTGTTTAACAATACAAAGGGAAATTTGAAGAGTTTTTGGATGGCTTATATATATTAGCTAAATAGAAGTTCATTTAATTTTTATCTTAGAATTTTTCAAATCTTCAGATTTTTTGACTAATTTATCAAAATCAGATTCAATTAATCGATCCTGAACTATTCTATATTTTTAAAATTCGGATTCTGCAAACGATTTTGCAATTTCTGCTGTAACTTTTCCAAGATTATCCAAAACTTCTCGATTATTGAATTTTAGGAAGGCATTTAATTTTTCTGTCCAATCCTGCATAGTCATGGGCATATTTCTTTCAGCTTGATCTTCAGCAAAATCTAAATACATAGTTACAATTCTGTTTAATGATTTTATTTCATCTTGTTTAAGATAATTTTTTGCAATTATTGCATCAGTTTTTAAGATTTTTCCATTAGGTGAATTCTTCCAAGTAGTTAATCCCATATAATCTTTTTTTGAATCTGCCCTTTTAAGAATAAGTTCTGGAGCTGTATGCTTGTGTATTGCATAATGCATTTTATTTTGAACTGTTGCAAAGAAATCCCTTGTAATTGTTGATTTTTTATTATAATCTAAACTTGTGGCGTAAATATCTGTTATTTTTTGATAAAAATTTCTTTCACTGGTTCTTATTTCTCTTATTTCTTCAAGAAGTGAATCAAAATATTCTTTGTTTAAGAAAGAACCATTTTTGAGTCTTTCTTTGTCTAAAACATAACCTTTGATTGCAAATTCTTTAAGTGTATTGGTTGCCCAAATTCTGAATTGAGTTGCTCGTTGTGAATTTATTCTGTACCCTAAAGAAAGTATAGCATCTAAATTATAGAATTGTATATCATAATTTTTACCATCAGAAGCAGTTGTCCGGAATTTCCGGATAGCTGATTTTTCATATAATTCTTTACTTGTAAATATGTTTTGTAAATGTTCACTAATTGTTCTCACATTTACATCAAATAGCTTAGCAATCATTTTTTGAGTTAACCAAACAGTTTCATCTGCATATTTTACTTCAATAGAATCTTCTTTAGATTGAGAAGTAAATATTAAAAATTCCGCAGTACTGTTACGTATTATTAAATCCTTAGTCATATTATCCTCATAATACAATAAGACAGTTTGAAATAATTATATTTTGAAACAAATAGTAAAATAATTACTTTAGATATTTTTATGATTTTCAAAATGGATTTATTAAATTTTATTGTTTTTAATAGTTCAATTATATTAAGAAGGTTATTAGTTTTATATAAAAGTTTTTTTATTTTTGAATCTAACATTTGTAGAATTTTTTCCAGACTGACTCCGAACCAGCTAATATCTCCGGCACAAATAAGAATGTCAACTTTTTTGGAGTTATCTATCAAGTTATTAATTGCTTTTTTATTAAGGTGAGTATCTGAGAATGCCAGGATTTTCATGATAGTTTTGTGTTCGTTGGGGTTTAAATTGTTTTTGATGGATGTTTTAAGACATTGAAATGAATTTGATTAGTATTACAAATAATTTAGGGAAGATACATCGAATGAGATAAGAAATAGGATGTTAAAAACAAAAAATATTTTATTCTTCTCCTTATTATTCAATAAAAATTAATTGTGAGACAGCTTCTCTTGTTATATACACCGAGCGAAGCTTTAATAGTCAGTAACATTAATATTTCCATCTTATAGCTATAATAATTACACTTAAAACAAACATTGTTAAACCTAAGAAACCAGTAATATCTCCGTTAAGATATGGGATAGGTGAATATGCGAATAATGCTGTTATTACCATGGTGATTACGCATAACCTTACACCGTTTTTTCTTGTTAAAAATTTAGGAGAATCCTTCATTGAAGGTCCACAAGTTATTGTAATTACTATTCCAAGAACAAAAATCATTACACCAAGAATATCAATGTCAATTTCCCATAAACTATAAGTTAGGAAGTTAAGTAGAAAGATTGCTATCCCAATTGCACATAATATAATTCCGTTTTTTCTTGTAAACCATTTCATATTGTTATTTAAATTTACAGATTTAATAAAAGTTTGTTTATTCAAGGTTACCGATTCTTTCTTTCAATTTTACTTAACATATGCGATTTAACTAAGTTAAATTTTGAGAGATGGAGCAAGGCAAAATTCGAAGGATTTTGAGTTCAAAATTCGACCATCAAAACATTTATATAAATATAATCTTTTCAGTATTATTATGGGCATACAGATAGAATACAATCCTGATTTAGCATTAAGAAATTTTGAAGAATTCAAAAAAGGAAACAGAAAAAAAGAGGAGTGTATTCCTGAAAATCTTGTTAATGAGCAAATTCATGAATTTATAAAGAAGGGTCAAAGGAATTACTGGATTGAAGGAGAAATTCCCTTATTAGAAACAAAAGGAAATCAACAACTTTCGAAACCATTGGCGAGCATTGTAATTTTAGAATCAATACATTTCTTACTAAATGGCAAGCCATACACAAAAGGAAAATACAAAGTTGTTGAAGTCTTTGACCCTGACGACTCTAAAATTCATTTTAATGGATTTGCCAAAGTAGATTAAGGTCGAATTCTGAATTTCATTTAACGTTAGGTATATGCAAAGTTTTTCTGGAACGAAGTGGAAGAAAGATTTGGGTGAGGGGCGAGCCGAGTCCCGAACCGTATATCCCTTCAGCCTGTCCCACAATTCACAAGTATTAAATACTTCTTCTCGTCAGTAAATTGATATTCTCTCGTCGGAGAAAGAGGTGATTATTGTGGTGTATAAACAAACACAGAAAGATCAGAATTGGCTGCTTCCATTATCAATTAAGGATATGATTCCAACAGATCATGTATGTTTTTTAGTGGAGGATTTTGTTGAAGGATTAGATTACAGCAAGTTTGATATGATTTATGTAGGTGCAGGAAATCCTGCATATCATCCGAGAATTCTGATGAAGATTCTTGTACAGGGGATGTTGCACAAAGTCAGATCATCGAGAAAGCTTGCAGGAGCAACAAGAGAAAACGTAGTGTTCATGTACCTTACAGAGAAAGTCAATCCTGACTTTCGAACAATTGCGAGGTTCAGAAAAAATAATACACAATTT
>CAYHOR010000002.1:0-13640 GCA_964358235.1 Candidatus Woesearchaeota archaeon | reverse complement strand
TTGTTCTCCTAAATAATAAGTGGACATTGCTGAACATTCTATGTGCCAGCCAGGAAATCCTCTGCCAAAAATTGAATCCCACTGCATAACATCATTTTTATGTTTACCAGTTGCCTTAAACCACAAAACAAAATCGTTAGGATTTATTTTTTCTTTGTCAATTTCAACTCTTGCACCTGCTTCTAAATTCTCCATCTTTAATTGAGCTAATTTACCATAATTTTTAAATTTAGAAATGTCAAAATAAACTGCAGATTCACTTTCATAAGTATATCCATTATCTTGAATCTTTTTTATCATATCAATCATTTGTGGGATATGTTCAGTAGCTTTACAGAAGATATCTGGAAATATGATATTTAAATTGTTTAAATCTTTTTTAAAATGTTCAGTATATTTTTCTGCAATTTTCAACATTGAATCTTTATTTATAGGAAGATTTTCTCGTTTCAATGCTTTCATCATCTTATCTTCACCAGCATCTGCATCAGAAGTTAAATGACCAACATCAGTTATATTCATTATATGTTTTATTTTATAATTGTTGAATTTTAACACTCTTTTAAGTATATCAGAGAATATGAAAGTCCTTAAGTTTCCAATGTGAGCATAGTCATAAACGGCTTACCTTAAGTTCCCTAAAGAACTAAATTTGGTCCACATGAATATACTCTAACATCATTATTTATAGGACTAAAAGTTTCCTTTTCTCTAGTCAATGTGTTAAATAATTTTAATTGCATGAAATTTATATTTTTTTATAATCTTATAAGGATTTTGGTTAAAAATCTAATAAAACGTCTGCTTCTTTTTTCTTAAATTTCTTCTTTTCTCTCTTTAACATCAAACCTCTGTCCATTCTAGGTTTGATTACTTGTTCTGTTTTTGTAAAATCACCAACAATCTTTCCATAACCTAGATTTTCATCATTTATATTCTGGATTAATTTTATGAAACCTATTTTAGTTTCTCCGTTAACATGATCAATATGTCTAGCTCTTAACGTTTTTCCGTATAAGAAATCAGTCTCACCTATATCTTTTACAAAAACTTTCTCAGTTGAATTTTCTGACAACCAATCCAATAATCCAAATGAGGGTTTGAATTCATCATTAATGTCTTCACCCAAAAACAAACCAAACCATTTTTCTTTTTGTTCTAATCTATAGGATTCTAATTCTTTGTTAGCTAAGAAATATCTATTACCTATTTTTACAAATTCTATTTTCTTAGAAGTGAATTTAGCTACAAAGTCTAACATTTTCTCAACCTCGCTATAAAAAAGCCAATGGTGTTAGTTTTATGAGGCCATAATCTTCTACAATATTTCATAGAATCATGATATTTAGTAAATTCAAATTTTGTTAATCCATTATCACCTATACAATCAATTTTTTCTAGTTTTACTTTGAAATTGTCTAATGCGAATTGTATAACTTCTTCATCTTCTTCAGGCTCTAATGAACAAGTTGAGTAAACTAATACACCGTTGGGATTTAAAATTGATAATGCGTGTGAGATTAATTCTTTTTGCAATCTAGAACGATCTTGAATTCTTTTCAAAGAATTTTTATTGAACCAGTTTTCTTCTAACGTATAATTACCAGAACAAGGTGCGTCCAATAAAATGTAATCAAATTTCTTTTTAACATCTCTTAAATCCATCAAATAAACTATACAATTTCTAATACCTATTCTTTCCAAATTAAATTCTAATGCTGTTACTCGTTCTTTGTTTGAATCTAAAGCAATTACCGGTACATATTCAGCAATTTGAGTTGTCTTTCCACCTGGAGCTGCACAACAGTCTAGGGTTAATGATTTAGGGTTAAGAACTTCAACCGGAAGTTGAGCTGCAGGATCTTGAATATAAAACAAACCTAACAAATATTCTGGAGAACTAACGAGGTTAAATTTTGATTTAACATAATAGCCATTTTTAGTAAAAGGAATTTTCTCTAGTGTAACATGTTTTTTTTCTAACCTTTCTTTTAATTTTTCTGGAGTAATTTTCAAAGTGTTAACTCTGATAGCTCTATGAAGTTGGATAAATTTAATATCACCACCCATTGATGCATATCTTTCTTTGAAAATATTCATATTTCTATTAGAAGATTCTTACCTTCAACTTCTATACCTCTCTTTTTTAATTCATCAAGTTTCTTTGATTTAAATAGTTCCACTAATTCTTGGATTTCCATATAATTATTATAAATATAATCTCCTTTGATTTTATTTTCTTCAATAGATTTTTCAAATGTTTTTAATTGTTCTTCTTGATCTTTTAAAAGATTTAAATATTTTTGAGATTTATCAATAACTGGTTCTTCAGAAGTTTCAATTTTTACATACTGAGAATAATATGAATCTAATGCTTCATTGTAACTACTACATTTATTACCACCAGATTTAGTAATCAGATTAAAAGGCAGAGGATTATCTTCAACTATAGATGATTCGATAGGTTCATTTAATAGATTTTTTAGTTCTTCAAACAAAATTTTCAACTCTTTTTCGTTTACAGTTTTTAAAGTCTTGTCTATTTTTGCTCTAGCACAAAGTTCTTCTGCATATAATCCACCTAAATTTAAATTCATAGCTAATGTTTTTACAATGTTTTCTTTATTGCTTGACAAAATAGATTCACTAAACTGTTCAAATGATTCAAATACCATATTTTTTGAAGGTGGATATTCATATTTTACTTGAGCTTTGATTTTTCTATCTTTCCATAACTGAACTTGTAATGCTGAAATTATCATATAATCTTTATCACAGAGAATAATGTTACCTTTAGAAAAGAATTCTGTAATTAATATGAAAGTTGTTTCTTTTGATTCAAAATGAAATTCAACTATTCTTTCAAAGTTTTTTTGAACGATTTGTCTTAACTTTGTTGAATCTAGTCTTTTTCTTAAAAATCTGCAAAAGTTTAATTGTTCTTTAGGTGAAGGGGCTTTTTTAGTAGTTAAATATAATGCTGTTCCAGGTACTACACGAAGAAGTCTTTTTCCTATATTTATTTTATGCAAAGATAATATTAATTCTTCTGGACTAGGCTGGTAAATTTGATCTACTTTAGAATCTATTAATAATTGTAATTCTTCTACCACTGCTTTAATTTCTAAGGAGGAAAGGATTTTCATAGTTTAAAATAAAAAAATAGAGAATATAAAGGTTTACTTCTCTAAATTTAATCTATATTTATTAAAAAACTTATAGATTTTGTTCCGGAAGGTAAATTATAGACATCTACTTTACAAATATATGTTCCTATTTCTGATCCATCATCTAAAGCAATTAGTCCTCTAGTTATACTTTCACCAGATTCTAAAGAATATGTATTTGTTTTGTCTGTACCTGTATCATCAAAACCACATTTGAGATTTTCAGCTTTAGCACCACCAAATTTTATAGCACTTACTTCTGCATATACTCCAGATATAGTTGTTGTTCCTGAGTTTCTTATTGCAAGTGTTGCTGTTGTTTGCTCACCTTGAGAAATTTTTGTTTCTGCTGGTGAAAGTGCTACGTCTTCTTTACTTTGTCCAAAAATTTCTGCTATTTGTGTTTCTCCCTTTTCAAATGCTCCAGAAGATAATTCTGTAACATCTGTAAATACAGACCTTACCCATACTAATCCTAAACTTAAAATTGTAATTCCTATGACTATTACAATAATTGTAGTCATTGATAATTCTATAGCTCCTTTTTTATCCATTTTTTTCACTCCTCATCCATTTCTAATTCTATTCCGCCGATTATACTTGAACATAAATTGTAAATCCAAGCACCAATCAAACCGCATATAAAACCTGATATTAAATATATAGCAGGAAATATAATTATACTCGAATATCCCCAACTAGGGATTTTAACAAACAACGATACAATAGTCATAATAATTCCAATTAATAATCCAAAAATACCCATAAGCAAAGCCTGAATTTTGGCTACTGAAAATGGTGAAACTTTTTTCAATATTACTTTAACCATTAAATCACCTCTTGATTTTGTAATTAGATATTGAACAAACTTATATATATTTCTTTTTGAATCATTGGGATTAGAAAAAGAATTATGCTCTAATTATGTTTAAGAAGTTTATAAATAAATATTTTAAACTAATTGGTTGAATAATATTACTTAAAAAGATTTATAAAGGCTTTTTTAGGTTAAATTAGTAAAATGACAATTGTAATTGCAGAGGATAATCCAGAGATTTTAGAGTTATATCGGGATTTTTTTGGAAGAAAATATTCAAAATTAACCTTAGTAACTACTGCTGAAGAAGCTTTAAACCAATTTGAAAAAGGAAATGTACGTTTATTAGTTACAGATGGACATTTTGGTAATGGCATGGATGGCCATCAATTAACTGATAGAGTTAGAAAAATAGGTTATGAAGGGCCAATAATTATGGTTAGTGGAACTCATAGTAATCATCGAAATGATGTTCATTATATGGGAAAACCAATTAGATTTAGAGATCTTCTTTCAAAAGTAGGAGAATTATATACTCAAGTTCAGTAAAATAAGTTTTAAATATAACTAGATAAAAACCAAATATATGTCTAAATTATTATTAGTAGATTCTGAATCAGATATTCTTGAGGTATATTCTACATATTTGAAACAAAAGTTTTCAGATTTAGAAATTATAACTGCTAATTCTGCTTTTGAAGCAATAAAACTTTTTGATCATAGTATTACTCATTTGATTACAGAATTAGAATTTCCTGGAATAAGAGGTTTGGATTTAATTTGGAAAATTCGAGACCTAAAACCAAATGTAGGAATATTTGCTCATACTGGAAATTGGGATTATAAATCAACATTGAGTTCTTTACTGGTATTAAATAAAATTCAAGGTTATGCTTTCAAACCTCATAAATTAGAGTTACTTTATGATTTTATGGATTTAGATTAAATTATTCTTTTCAAGATTTTTTAAAATAATCATTTAATTTCTCTCTATTTTTAGTAAATTAAAAAGTAAAATATATGGGCTCTCTGGGATTTGAACCCAGGATTTAGGTTGGTAAGCCAAAACTTAACCGATCACCTACGTCTTCAGCGTAGTGCTCTCCCAGGCTGAGCCAAGAGCCCATATATGAGTTTGAAGAAAGAATCACCTTTTTTAAAGGTTTCTGTCATTTAGAAAATTTTCCGGTTAATTTAGTTTCTTCTAATATATGTCCATCAATAGCATCTAACAAATTTTGTTTTGTTGCAAATGAATCAAGATCTAATTCTGTGTCTAATGCATAGAGATGAAAAACATATCTATGAGTTCCTGAAGGAGGAGAAGGACCGTCATAGCCTATTTTTTTGAAATCATTAATTCCTTGTATTGCTCCATTTTTAAGAGATTCATTTTTTGAAATACCTTCAGACAATGAAGTAATATTATGGGGAATATTAAATATAATCCAGTGAGACCAATCACGAGCATCTGGATCATCAACAATTATTGCAAAAGTTTTTGTATTTTCTGGAAAATTCGACCAAGATAATGGTGGAGAAATATTTTCATTTTTGTAAGCATATTTACTAGAAATTAAATTATTATCAGTAAATGCAGAGCTTGTAAGTTTCATTGTATCATTGATAGTACAAGAAGTTAATATAATTAATGGACTTGGTGGGGATCGAACCCACGGCCCCATCGTTGCTAACGGTGTGCACTACCGCTGTGCTACAAGCCCTTATTCATTTTAAAATTTAGAATGTTTAAAAGATTATCTGTAAAAATTAAAACTTCATCTCACCAGAAAACAATTTCTTCAAAGTATCTTTCAAATCTTTTACAAACACTCTAATTTGTTTTTCTGAATCTCTATCCCTTACAGTAACATCTTTATTTTTTAATGAATCATAGTCAATAGTTATTGCATATGGTGTTCCAGATTCTGAAGCTCTCAAATATCTTTTTCCAATTGAACCTGATTCATCATAATCAACAATAAAATCTTTTTCTAATAATGATTTAACTTCTTTTGCATAATCAGGAAGATTATCTTTCTTCATCAATGGAAATACAGCTACATCTATAGGAGACATATGATAAGGCAATTTAAACATAGTTTTACCTTCCCCTTCATCTTTTTTATCATAAAATGTATCTAATAATGCAAATACTGGACGATCAGTACCAAATGCAATCTCTAAAATATGCGGAGTATATTTTTCGCCATTTTCTCTAACTGCTTCCAATGCAATTTTAGAATGTTCAGAATGTTTTTTCAAATCATAATCTGTTCTATCATGAACTCCACAACATTCAGTCCAGCCAAATGTGTTGAGGTTAATTTCAATGTCCCAAGCATCATCAGCGTAGAAAGCTCTTTCATCATCCAAATGCTGTCTAATCCTAATTCTTTCTTTGGGAATACCCATATTAACAAATTGAATATAAGCTAAATGCAAACACCAAGCGTAAGCTTTAGTTTTAATTAGTTTATTTTTTATTGCATCATCCAAAGAAGTTAAATCATGTTTTTTACTATTTCCTTGATGATTTGAAGTGTATAATGGAAGTTTATCCTTTTTTATTTTCTCAAATTTTTCCCAATTATTTTTTTCTTTAGGATCAATAAATAATTGCGCTTCAGCTTGAGTAAATTCTCTCATTCTTAACAAATGTTGTCTAGGGCTGATTTCATTTCTGTAAGCTTTCCCAATTTGGAATACTGCAAACGGCAACTTTCGAAAATATTCGTTTAATCTTTTAAAAGGTAAATAAGTTACTGTTGCAGTTTCAGGACGTAAAGAAAAAGGTTTTTGTGCAACTTGAGTTTTCATCATCAAACTGAAATTTCTTACTTCTTGTTTAAAAACACCTTTACATGAAGGACAATTAATTTTATGCTTCATCAATACTTCTAAGAAATCTTTATCTTTCATAGAAGCTGTTTCTAAATTTGTTTTTTCTTCAATTAATTTATCAACCCTAAAAATAGATTTACATTTTTCGCATTCAATTATTTTATCTGTGAAAGTATTTAGGTGACCTGAAGCTTCCCAAACTATATCTGGAAGAACTGTTGGACATTCTAATTCTCTAAATCCATTACTAAAGAATAATGCTCTAACTGAATTTTCAACTTTATTTTTTAATAGTTTACCTAATGGACCGTAAGCATAGAAACCTGATACGCCTCCGTAAATTTCTGGGAAAGGACCATATATGAATCCTTTAGATTGCATAAATGCGTTTAAGTCTTTAAGGATTTGTTCGTTTTGCATTTGTAATAAGAAAATTAATAGGCTTTTAAGGTTTTCTAAGAAGTTTTAAGTCTCTTAAATTTAAAATGGGTTTACAAAACTCATCTTCAAAAATTCTTGGACAAGCTGTATTGACCCAACATTCAATTTGTGGGAAGTTTTCTAAATCTTTAACTTCATTACACATAAAGACGTAAGATTCTTTTTTACAAGTTTTTTGAAAGTCTAGTGCTTTCTTTTGTTGATTTTGACCAGGTTTTGTTGAGATTATAATCCCTATTACTTTTGCATTAAGATATTTTGTTAATGCTGCTTTCTTTTTTCGTTCATAATTAATTACTTCTTGTTCATCAATTTTCGAGAATATTTTAGTAAATGGATCTAATGTATATACAGGTTTTTTAGTTTGAAATGCTAAGTTCAGAGGATGAAATTTACCAGTTCCTACGTACAAATAAGCTTCAGAAGGTTTTACTTTGGTAATATTACAACCTAAGATTTGAGTTGCATTCTTAATCTCATCAACAAACTGGATTGTAGTTACTATGGAATATTTTTCTTTAATTTTTAGTTTTGAAATCATTGATTCTATATCCATAAGTTTATGTTTTGCAGGAATGAATAGTACTTTCATGGGTATAAATAATATAAAATATGTTTTAAATGTTTCTACTGCAAAAATATTGATAGAAACTATAAATGCTTTTAAGACGTTTTAAGTAAAAATAAGTTATGCGAACTATATATGTTATTGGTACTGTCAGTTGTATGATGCCACAAAAAGAAATGGAATTAAAATTGTTATTACAAGTTGTTGATCCTGATCAGATATTTGTTCAGATTGATCCAGAAGATATGAGATTAGGAAATACACAATATTCTGCCAAAGAAATGCTGTTTGTTTATAATTGGGGAATGCAAAAACAAAAGAAAGTTTTATGTTTTGATAAAAGAATGGATGTTTCTAGTGCATTTTTGGATGATAAAAAAAGAAATGAAATTAAAACGGAAATGGCTCACTTATTTGCAGGAACTAATTGGAAAGAATTCAACAAATTCAATTCTGAGATTTACAAAAAATTTGACAGATTGAAATGTTTATTAGCTGACGAAAACAAAGAAAGAGAAAGACATTATGCAATGATAGCCAATATTGAAAAAGATTTGATAAGCAAAGGAAAAGTTTTGATATTAGTTAATATAGGACATCTACCTTATTTTGAAACAAACATCAAAGAAGCTTTATTTCCGTTGAGGAGATAGATAGAAAAGTATTTAAATACCTAAAAAGGAGTAGATTCTTACCTAAAAATGAGTAAGATACTAACACCCAATCAAATCGAACTAATCAAACAAATATCTAAAAAACCATTAAAAGAGTTTACTTTTAATGAAATCAAAAATAATTATAAATCAAATTCTATAATTCAAAATTCTATTAGGATATTTTTAGAAAAAGAATTAATTTTAGAAAGGTTGATTGGAAAGAATCAAAAAGTTTATTCTCTAAATTATAAAAATAATTTGTTAAATAGTTATATTGAGACTGCAAACAATGAAAGTTTATCCAAATTAGTTAAAAAAACATAAATATTTTGATAAAAGAATTAAATAAACTCAATCTATTTTATTCAATAATTATTTTTTGTTCATATTCTAATGGAAAAAGTAAAGAAAATTCTGATTTAGATATTGCAATAATAATACAAGATAAAAAATATGAAAAAGAAATCAAGATTGGAATTAATTCTTCAAAGAATAAGTCTATATTAGAACTGGATGTACATATTATCACTGAAGAAGAATTTTTGGATATGCTCAAAGGGGATTATGAAAACTTATGCAAAGAAATTGTTAGAAATCATCAAGTTATTTATAATTCAAATATATTTTATAATATTTTAGAAAAAGAGGTGAAAAATGGATTCAAAATTGTTTATTGAAAGAGTAGAAAATGAATTTGAACTTGCAAAAATTATTTTTGAAATAACAAGTAAAGAATCAATACAAAAAGAAGTATTTTACATTAATCAACCTTTGACATCTTACAGTGCAGTAATATCACATTCTTATTATTGCATTTTTTACTGTGCTAAAGCATACTTATTAAAAAAAGGAATAGTTACAGATGCTCCTGAAGAACATAAAAAAACTTATGAAGCTTTTCGAGAACTTGTTGAAGAAGGAGTTGTCGATGTAGAATTACTAAGAATATATGAAAAAATTATTGTTAAAGCAGATTACTTATTAGGAATATTCAAGTCAGAAAAGAAAAAAAGAGGGGATTATACTTATCAATTAATCCCTCAAGCAAACAAAGAACCTGCTGAGGAAAGTCTTTCAAATACGAAAGCTTTTTTTAGTCATATTTATTCGCTCTGTCAAGAAAAATGAAAATTGAAGAGCTTTATCAGAAAGATTATACTTTTGTAGATGTTCGCAGTCCTAAAGAGTTTGAAGAAGATCATATTCCTGGAGCAATTAATATTCCGTTATTTTCCAACGAAGAAAGAGCTATAGTTGGAACTATTTACAAACAGGAAAATAAAGATAAAGCAGTAGATATTGGGTTAGAGTTTGTTTCTAAAAAATTACCTGAAATGATTTCTGAATACAAGAAAATTTCAAATAAAATTTGTGTTTATTGTTGGAGAGGAGGTATGAGATCTGGGTCTGTAACTTCATTATTAAAGAGTATGAAATTCGACGTAGTACAATTAGAAAAAGGGTATAAGGATTACAGAAGGTTTGTTATTGAACAATTAGAGAAAATTATTATCCCAAAAATGATTGTCATATATGGTCTTACAGGTTCTGGCAAAACGGAAATGTTACAAAAGTTAGAGAACAGTTTAGATTTAGAAGGGCTGGCACAACACAGAGGAAGTATTTTTGGAGATGTTGGATTAAAGCCTAGAAGTCAAAAGATGTTTGAGAGTTTGTTGTTAAAAAGAATATTTGAATTACAAAAAGAAGATTATATTTTTATAGAAGGCGAGAGCAGGAAGATTGGTTCAGTTTTAATTCCATTAAATATATGGGAACATATGCAAAAAGCGAAAAAGGTTAAGTTGTTATCTGTATTATCTGACAGAGTTGATAGAATTTACAAAGAGTATTGTAATAATTTAGATTTAGATTTAATTAAAAAAAAGTTAGGACAGATTGAGAAGTTTTTAGGGAAGAAGAAAGTTGAAGAATATTCTTTGATGTTAGATAATGGTTTTGTCAAAGAAGTTTTGGAAAAAATATTAGTTGAATATTATGATAATTTGTACAAGCATACTGTTGATTCCAAAGTTTATGAGTTTGAGATCTCTAATATTGATGAGTTAGTTGAGAAGAGCAAATTCGTTTTCTAGTAGCAATATTATTATAAATGCAATTTGCGAGTATGGCTGTATGATCCTAGGAAAAATTATAGGCAAGACTAGCACGAAGAATTTTGCTTTCAAGGTAGAAAATGGAGCGCATAAATTAGAGTACATACAAATTATGCATTCTTCTGGCGATTTTGTTTTAGCTCAAATAGAAGAAATTGAGAAAGATAGTGAACGGACGGTTGCGTTTTGTAATATCATTGGTTATAGAGATGAAGAAAATAAATTACAAAGTTTAAAGTCCCCATTAGACCCAGGTGTTGAAGTTCTGAAAGCAGACGACGAGTTTGTCAGAGAGATGCTAGGATTAAATCATGAAGTTAATTCTGCTTACATTGGAATATTAGATGGCAGGGATAATTTGAAAGTACATTTAGATATGAATAAGATTCTTACTAAACATGTTTCTGTTATTGCCATGTCCGGTTCTGGAAAAAGTTATACAGTCGCAGTTTTGTTAGAAGAGTTATTACAGAAGAAAGTGCCTATAGTTGTAATTGATCCACATGGAGAATATAGTTCTTTAAAATATCCTAATGACAAGGATAAAGAAAAAAGTATCAAGTTTGGAATTGAAGCAAAAGGATTTTTAAAACAGATTCAAGAATATTCTCCAGATACAAAATTAAATCAAGAAGCCAAGCCATTAAAGTTAAGCTACAAAGAATTAAATTCGAATGAGTTAGTACATTTATTGCCGACTAAGTTATCTTCTTCACAATTAGGTTTAGTATATTCAGCATTAAAAAATTTAGGCGGTGAAGTTGATTTTAATGATTTGATTGTAGAGTTAGAATCTATTGAAGATAATAACAGCAAGTGGACTTTGATTAGCATTTTTGAATATGTAAAAAAATTAAACTTATTTTCTGATAATCCAACGCCTCTTAATGAGTTAGTGCAAAATAATAAAATGAGCATTATAAATTTAAGAGGGGTTGCCAAAGAAATTCAAGAAGTTGTTGTTTACAAGTTAATCAATGATTTATTTATGGAAAGAAAAAAAGGAAATATTCCACCGTTCTTTTTAGTTATTGAAGAATGCCATAATTACATTCCCGAGAGAAGTTTTGGAGAAGCTAAATCTTCGGCTATAATTAGACAAGTTGCTGCTGAAGGGAGAAAATTCGGATTAGGGTTATGTTTGATAACACAAAGACCTTCAAGAGTGGAAAAATCTGCTTTATCACAAGCATCTACGCAAATAATTATGAGAGTTACAAATCCAACAGATGTAAAAGCAGTTGCTAGCAATGTTGAAGGAATTACCAATTGTACTGAAAAAGAAGTTAATAACATTCCAGTAGGGAGTGCTTTTGTTACTGGGATTGTAGATTTACCTTTGTTAGTAAATATACGGCCTAGAATGAGCAAACATGGTGGAGAAGCTGTGAATATGTTTATCAGCGAACCAAAAGAAGAAAAAACGTTTGAAGAACAGGCTGAACAGTTTGAAGAAAAAGGAGATATGTTACCTTTGATTAAACAAAAATTTTCATTAGAAGATGTTAAGTTAATGTATGGTAACACTGCTCAAATAAAATATGAGTTAGTCCCTTCCGTATTTATGAAGTGTAAGAATAGAACTGGAGAGTTTAATTTATTAATTGATTTATTTAACTTACAAGTTATTGATAATTTAGAAGAAGTTTCTGGTACATCATTATTAAAATTAGATTTACAAGAGATTAATTTAAAACAAGATCAGATATTAGGAATTGTTGCAAAGATTGGTGAAATAAAACCTAATGAATTATTTGCTCAGTCAGGAATGCAGTTTTCAGAGTTGTATGAATCTATGAATGTTTTATCCAGGAAAGGATATTTTATCAAAGAAGGAGAAGGGTTTAAGTTTAGTCAGTCTTTGAATTTCTTAATTAATATGCAAGAGAGGCAATGCTATTATCCTGTGACTTATTCCAGGGTTGATGGAGAGAAAGTAGTTCCTAAATATCAATATCAGTTGATAAAAGATTTCTTAGGAAAGTTTTTTGATATTGTTGATGTAAAAGAGTGTTTTGTTGAGAAATATTCTGTGACTAAATCTTGATTTTTACTCTTCTGTAAAAATTTTATAGATTTCTGAAGTTTTCCATACTTTGATTATATTTTGTTTTTCAAAATGTTTATCATCAGACCAAATATCTGCTTCTATCGCCAATGCTGCTGCAATAAATGGAGTATCATCTGCATCTATTTTATCCATTATTTTACTTGCTTCATCTATTTTTGTATTTACAATATTATCGTCTATAATTCTTAGTTTATTTAGTAAATTTTTAAATATTTTGTTTAGTTCTTCCTTATCTTTTTTTGTCTTAATACAAAGATATTCTTCATATTTTTGAATTTCTTCTTTTGAAAAACTAACAAAATATAATTCTCCTGAAAAATGAAAAATTATCTCTCTGGTAATAGAATCTTTTAACAACGCAGAAATAATAATATTAGTATCAAGAATAAGCTTCTTCATTTGAAACGTTTTCGCATTTCGTGTTTAATTTTATGCCCAATTTCTTCGGCTTCTTCTTTTGTTAAAGTACTATTCTTTAATACTTCATCCATCCAATGAAGTTCCTTAATTTTCTTTTCAAAAGATTGTCTAGCAACATCACTCCATTTAATCTCAGTGTGTGCTTGCATTTCTTTTTGAAGCTTTTCTGGAATTGATAATGTCATGTTTCCCATATTTGTATTATGTGTTAACACATATTTAAACCTTTTGGTAAGTTTTATAAATATCCTCTTTTGTGCGACAAAGTAGGATGAAACAAAAACTATCAGTTACTGTAGGTAAACCTGAATTTAGCTAGAAGCTATCCCCACCTCAGAGAGATCTCGCATCGCTTGTCTGCTCCGCTTCGCTTTGCAGTGGGGCATTTCGTTTCTAGATTATTCATTATTTCTAAACTCTATCCATTGATTTCATAGTTTGAGATATACGGCTGGTTTACAACAGCCTGCCCAAAGAAGATAATATATCCTCTTCGAGAAATGTTCTTGCTCGCATTCAAATCTGCATGGCATTGAAAA
>CAYHOR010000001.1:0-15714 GCA_964358235.1 Candidatus Woesearchaeota archaeon | reverse complement strand
TAATAAATTCAAAAGTTGATTTTCCTTGCCATCTGTTTTCTTCTGTTTGAACGTCATCAGATTTAAAAAATAATGGTCTAATCATTATATTAATTTCCATTTTTGATTCTCTTAAACTAAGGGGTATTTGTCTATAACTTCCCCAAAAAATAGTCTCTTTACTTTTCAACTGTTTCCAGAGTTATTTTTGTAATTTGTTAGTATCTTCCCTGCATCTTTGTTGAAATTCTAAATATTCTTTATTTTCTGGATCAAATAAAAAAGGATATTTAGTAGAATCTTCAATTGTAATAAACAATCTCCATTTTAATTTTTGATATTGTACTTTATTATAATCTAATGGAATATAAGCACTAGGAATTTTACAACCACAACAAAAATAAGGTTGTTCTGACATTAATAAAAACATATTTTTTACAACTATAAAAATTTATCTAGTCTGTTTTCCTTTAACGTAAACAAAATCACCTTTTTCTTCTATAGTAATTTCAGAAAGATCATTGATGACTATATCATTTCCAGGCAATAAATAATCTACATCTAATCCATTGATAACAACTTTGTGTATCTTAGAAAATTCCAAAACTTCTCTTGGTCCTTTAATACTTAAATGAGGATTATTTTCATCAAATAAACTGACAAAGCAAGGCCTGTGTGAGAAATCATCTTCATAACTTTTTTTACGTGCTATCAAAGCACTTTTTGCTTTGTACCTTACCATATGGCCCTCCACTATTCGGCCTTAGCTTCTTCCTTTTTACCTAATAATTCATCCAAAGCTTTGTGGCCGTACTTAACAACTTTAAGATTAACTTGCGCAGTCTTAACAGTGATAGTATTTCCACATACAGTCTTTCTTATTTTCATTCCAGGCCTATTAACGTTGACTCCAACGCTTGTTCCAGCAAGGATTCTTTTTCTTACAGGTCCTTCAATATCTTTCCTTAATGGAAACCCTGCAAAATCACTGCCACCCTTGATTTCTAACTCATAGCCTTCTAAACCTAAGAAATCTCCAGAAATTTTATCTCCAATTCTTTTACCAACTAGAGCCTCATCTTCAATAGCTTTTTGGAAAGTTTTTCCAGTCTTGCCATCATTAACAACGTATCTTACTTCTACCATTTTACAAAATAATAAAGTTTTAAGCTTGTTTATAAATCTTTTGGAGCATTACGAGTCTACTTTTAAATTACAATATTTCCAGTTCTGACCTAGCCTCATTAACTCTTCTTCTTAAAATATTAAACATTTCTTCAGGTATTCCTGGATTTTTAATATCATCCAAGTTTTTAATTTCAATTTTTGGAATAGAGACTCTTTTCATTTGTGCTATTACTTCATGAAATCTTTCTCTTATTCGTCCTCTTTTTTCATATAAATCAGTTTCAATTCTATCCCAATGATCAGAACTAGTCTGATATCCTCTATTTTCAATATGTGAACAAACTGCATCAATAACAGCAATTGAAATATCCGGATGATTATAATTTGCTCTATGTATTCCCCAAACTCTGTGATGATATTGACCTCTATGTATTCTAATAGCATATTCTAAATCTCGATTATTCTTCTTAGTAAACAATGTAATCATTCCTATAGCAACTTCTCTTTCAAATTTATTTCCAACTCCAACGATATCATGCGGTCTTTCAGGATCAGTGCCAATGATTTCTAATTTGTTTATGTAATACTCAACTCTCAAAGAATGCTCAGTAGTTTCTCTTATCCATTGAGATAAATCTTCTAAATATCTATCTTTCATAAAATTAATAAAAATTATCTTATATTTAAATCCCCCAGAAATTGTTAGTCTTCCTTTTTATCTCAGCCAACTCTTTTAAAACTTGAACTTCATCAGGTGTTAAGAACTTTCTAAACTCTTTCAACTTCTTGAAATTACTCTCATTCATATCCACAAAAAATATTTCTTCTTCATGAATCTGCCTGCCTGCTGTAACTCCTGGTAAAGATACCGCAACTTGCTGTCCTTTTTCAGCTTCAGCAACAGACTTTCTTTCATACTCAACAGTCTTGATATGCCCAACCACATCACCATTTTCTTTGATTAAATCTAAATCTGTTCTTAATGTTCCAGATAAAACTTCAACTCCAATAACACAAGGATTATTTTGTCTAAAAGTGCATCCTCGTAAAAATTTAACTTTTGCAGGTCGTATCAAACCTAACAATTCTTTTTGTTCTTCTTTCTTGATTTCTTCTTCTCTCCACTTTTCAAAATCTTCAATTAACTGATAAATAACATTATGCGAAATAATCTTAACATCTTCACTTTCACCTGTAACATTAAAACATAAAATTGCTTTTTCTAATTTATCTTGTGTTGACATCGCAGAAGTAATATCTTTTTTAGTAACATTTCCAACTGACGCTTTTTTGATAGGAATTTGCTTGTCTTTTAATATTGAAATTAAAGCTTCTAATGAACCCAATGTATCAGCTTTTAAGACTATACCATTATTATCTGTCTCGATGACAACTTCATCAACTTCTTCTTGTATTTTTTCTCTCAATTCTTTTTCATTATTATTAATTACAAATATTGGCATTCCTGATACAACTTCTTTTAATCCTACTGCAACTATTTTTACACCTGCAGCAGCTATTACTTCTTTTACAGGAGAAAACTTATTCTTTTCATCAGGTTGAAATAATCCTCGAACTTTAGTAACTATAGGCTCAAACAATCCACCAATTATTATTTGATCATTAACTTTGATTTTTCCTTCATATATTATTACATCTAAAGAAGTACCTAACCCTTGTTCCTCTTTGACTTCCAATACAGTTCCTTTTGCTGGAGCATCTTGATTTGCTATTAAATTTTCTTCTAAAAACTTCTGTGCTAATCCTATCAGCACCATCAACATCTCTGCTACACCGTAACTTTTCTTTGCAGAACATGGTATCATAGCAATAGTCTTGGTATAATCTTCAATCCTGTCAAATCTATCAGCTTGTATTCCTTGCTCGTATAATTTTCCAACAATTTCATACAACCTAGTTTCAATTAAAGTTTGAACCTGTGGACTTTGTTTGGAAATCATATCTAATACAAAATTTGACTTTACATCCTTCCATCCGGTTACTAAATCAATTTTGTTTAACGCAATTATGAACGGAGTCTTGTATTTTTTTAGAATTGAAATGCACTCTTCAGTCTGAGGCTTTATTCCTTCATTGATATCAATAACTAAAATAGCAATGTCTGCTAAGTTTCCACCTCTTTTTCTCATATTAGAGAATGCGGCATGCCCAGGAGTATCAATGAACACTATCCCTGGAATGGAAATTTTTTTATTTTTTAATAAATCTCCGCATATTCTTTGAATCGTTTTTAACGAAATTGCATATGAAGAAATCATCTGAGTGATTGCCCCCGGCTCAGACTCAGTAATATTAATATAATTGATATTTTGAATTAAAGAAGATTTTCCCGAGTCAACATTTCCCATTACTACGACTAAAGGTTGCCTTAACATAACAAAAATAACTTTTCTAGAATATTTAAGGTTTTCTTAGAACAATTCTGAATGATGTTCGTATAATGTTCCATGTTCTCTAAAATAATTATAAACCCCTTCAGAGCTTCCATCTTCTTTTTTGGCCATTAAACTTTTACATCCAACAATTCCAAATCCTTTCTGCCTGGCTCCTATTGCAGTTGCTATAACACACCTATTAGAATATACTCCTATAACCAATGAATTTCTTACTTTTCTTTCTTCAAAAAATTGTCTTGGAGTTATTTCCGGATAATATTCATAAAATCCATCATTCCACTGTTTCATATAAGTTTTAGAATTTCCATTGATTCTATCCTTAACTTCTTGAATGGTTGGAGATCCTCCATGTGAAAAAAAACTAAAAGGTTTTATCTCAAAAATAATTGTAGGCATATTCAATTCTCTAGTATAATCTAGAAATTCACAAAATGCATTAACTAAAGAGCTTCTAATTTCTCTGTGTATATCATTTAAACAAATAGACTGCATATCTACAATTACAAGTCCTAAACCTTCAGTTTCTAGCATATAAAAAATCCTCTAAAATCAAAGAATCATCTAACAATACTCCATTTTCTAAAAAATAATTTAATGCTGGTGCAACACGTTCACAATATACATTACAATGCATTGATGCAACTAAATCTGTGCTGGTTACAATTCCAAAACTTAATCTTACTGCACTTTCAGCATTTGCAAATATACAAGCATCAGTATTTACTCCTGTAAAAATTATTTTTTCAACATTTTGTTCTCTTAACCAATTTTCTGGTAAATCTGCTCTGTCATTGTAAGATTCAAACCCATCATCTCTATATTTCTCAAAATATTTATGTCTTGGTACAGTATCAATAATTTCTTTTAATGAACTAATAGTCTCTCCTTTGCTGCCCATCTCAAAAACTAAAACTGGAATATCATTCTCTCTTGCAGCGACTAATAATCTTTTTTGATTTCTTATTATTTCCCTTTGATCTTTAATATTAATTTGTTCTAAATATTCAAACTGCATATCCACAAATAAAATTCCATAATTTCCGTTAACTATATCTTCAATACTATCTTTCTCTGCATTTCTATATTCTTCATCAGCCCTTTGATAATAATCTTTTTCTGGTTCTTTAGGATTATATTTAATATAATTTGCAAAAGTTTCTAATGCAATAGATTCTAATCCTAATAATGCTCCAAAAGCTATCAGCCCTTTATGCCAACGTTTCATACAATTACTCCTTAATAGTAGGTATATAAACTTTACCTTTTACAAAAAAATAACAATCCAAAAATTATATAAACTTTATCATGCATAATATTCTACATTAATTAAAAGGAGGGATACATATGGCAAAAGTAGGAAGTGGAAAAGCAATGCTTGGTAGATGGGCTTTTTTAATTGGAGTTGTTCTATCAGTATTGTTTGGAATAATCTCTGGTTGGTCATGGTTACCAGTATTGTTAGTTGTCTTAGGTTTAGTAGTTGGTTTCTTGAACATCGGAGACAAAGAAATCCACCAATTCATGATGGCTGGAACAGTTCTAGTACTCATGGGATATTTTGGAGGACAAACTCTATCAAGTGTTTCATACTTGGGAGCAATCTTTAACAACTTGCTAACATTATTTGTACCAGCAACAGTTGTTGTAGCAGTTAAATCAGTCTTTGCATTGGCAAGAGACTAATTTTTTTATTTTTTTTAATCCATAAATATAAATTTATATTTATTTTTTTTACCAAATTTATATTCAAATGCGAGACAGCTTGCTTTGTCATACACTTCAGGTTTGAGATCAAATCCTTCAATTACAATTCTTAAAAGTTCTGGCTGTGCTCGCGCTCTACGTGCAAGCCATTCTGTTCTAGCCTCATTTGATAAACAACGTTGTTCATTTTTCAAATTTGGACTATCATCTAACATTGGATCATACCATACATGCATTAGTTCATGAAAAATAGTAACATCTCTTTCAAATCCAAATATACCTTCTTTCATTAATATTATTGAACTACCATTTGGAAAAATTTCTACTTGTCCTAAATAGTCTTTAGTAGACACAAATTTAATTTCAATTCCTCTTTCTTTTAACTCTTCAAAAGATTCAGATGTAAATGGCCTCTGTTCAAAGCGCTTATACAATCTTCCAACATATCTTCTATCTTGCTGAACAAAATTTTTTAAATCAAACCAAGTTGCATAACTGGAATTTCTAGGGCAATACATATTTTTTTAAAAAATAATCTCTTATTTAAATATTTCCTAGTTCTGGAAAAGCTTTTGCAGATACAGGATCATAAACCATTGGTAAAACATTAAAACTATTCAAAACCATTCTTAACAATTCCGGTTTATCTCTCCATCCTCTTCCAATCCATTCAATAACCAGTTCCCAATTATATTTATCTCCTAACCAATATTCATTTGAGGGATATAATACATGCGCCAGTTCATGAAAAATAGTTGTATCTCTTTTGTAACCTGTCAAATCTGCGCGATAAAATATCTCTTTATTGAAACTAACAATCCCCTCAAAAAATAAATCCTCTTTGGGTAATATCTTCCAATTATTTTGCACAAGATTATCAATGCAATACTTATCAGGATATTGAATATCATCCCAAATTTTCATATGTCCATTTCTTTCTTTAAGTCCATCAATATATTGATCTAATTCTCTATTTGTTGCAGTAATATCAGGTCTAAGATCCAATTTAGAACTTACATTAAGTATACTCATAATAATTTAATATTTATACAAAGAATATATTAACTTAATCATTATTATCTTTAAAAAATTTTAAAGTTATAGGTTTTATAAATACTCTTTTACAAGTTTGTTCAACATTTTGGTGACTACAATCTAATATTTTGCCTATTTCTTTATCATTTTTTCCTTCCCAATATCTTTCTCTCAACATTTTTCTTTGTTTTGGTCTTAAAGTTAATAAAAATTCTTCTACTTTGTAATTTCTTTCCAAATTTGCAACTTCCTCATCAGGTAATAAACCTTCAGAAGCAAATTCTTTTTCTTCAGGAGTATCAAGTTGAAATTCTAAAACATCCCATTTTTGTGGTATCATATCTTCAATGGGTTCTAATTGTTCACAATCATCTGTTACTGCTAAATATAATAACTGTGCTTTTTCATATTTAATACCAGAATCTATAATTCCTTGTAATCCTTTTTTTCTAACGATTTTTCTAAATCTTGCATAATAATTATAACTTATTTTTACTAAACTTTCTTGTTTTCTAGATATAAGCATTGCATTAATTATTGTGTATCTTAAATGAGCGCTTAAAATAAATTTAGGATTATAATTTTTAATTGATTTAACTATTCCCAAACATCCATTTTGAACTAAATCTTCTAATGGAATATTATCATATTTTAATATTGGTCTTGCTATCTTTCCATTAGAGATTTTCAATTTTAATCTAAAACCTTTAAATCTTTTAGCAATATCTTTCACATATGGCAAAGCTTCAACAACGATTTGGTTAGCAATCTCGATTTGTCTAGCAGTTCTATTCCCTAAAGAAGTCCCATAACCTTCATTAACTAATTCAAGATATTCTATCGCTAAAGGTTGTAAATCATTAATCATAATTTAACTTTTTTTCAATTAATTTATAAACTTAATCTCTAAAATTAAAATAATCTTCTTTGAACTTCTCAAACCAATTCTTGTCAACTTTAAGCTTTTCTTTGTTCTCTAATGCGAACTCTTCCAATAATTTTTTTTGTTTGGCACTTAACTTTTGTGGTGTCTTTACTTGTATTTTTACTAACTGATCTCCCCTAGAATAACCATTCACATTATCAACACCCTCTTCTTTTAATTTCATTACAGTTCCAGATTGTATACCTGAAGGAACTGTCATCTTGACTTCTCCTCGGATTGTAGGGATTTTCACAACATCTCCTAAAGCTGCTTGCGAAATACTGATTGGAAACTCCAAATAAATATCATCCTCTTTTCGGGCAAATATTTCATGAGGCTTGACATAAATCTCGACGTACAAATCTCCTGATCTTCTTCCAAACTCTCCAGCTTCACCCTCGCCAGATAATTTTAATGTGCTGCCATCAAAAACACCAGCGGGGATTTTTACATTCATCTTTCTAGCCTTTTTAATTCTACCAACACCTTTACATTCTTTGCAAGTGTTCTTTATTTTCCTGCCAAGACCTCTGCAAGAACTACATGGAGCTTTTTGCGCAAACACTCCAAACGGAGTTCTGAAAGACTTTTGTATTATACCAGACCCTTTGCAAGTGCTGCAAATCTCTTCTCCGCTTCCGCCTAACCCAGAACAAGTATCACACTTCTCATATTTAGAAACATTAATTTCTTTTGAACATCCAAAACACGCTTCTAAAAAATCAATCTCCATCTCATATTTTAAATCTCTTCCATTTCCACTGCTTCTTCTACTATTGCCAAAAAATGATTCAAAAACATCAGAAAAATCTTGCCCTTGAAAACCTTGTGAATATTGTTGTTGTTGATTATCTGACGTGCCAAATCGATCATAATTAGCTCTTTTAGTCTCGTCTCCTAATGTAGAATATGCTTCATTAATTTCTTTGAACTTATGTTCAGATTCCTTGTTGCCTTGATTTAAATCTGGATGATGCTTTTTTGCAAGAGTCTTGTAAGCTTTCTTGATTTCCTCTGATGAAGAATTCTTGCTCACACCTAAAATATTATAATAATCTGTCATATCCTGCCTTTCCCTTTTTTCCTATATATGAACTATAAAATTCTAAATTCGGATCAAAAAATAAGGATTTTTCTGTTAATAAACTTGACCCACCAATTGATGGATATTGATCTATTGCAGGTTTTTTTCTATATCCATTTAATATATAGTCTTCTAACATTTTTAGTTATAAGAGATTACTTTGTCCACGCAATTTGAACATCCTCTTCCGCAACACCTCGAACTTTTTTTACTATAACCACTACTTCCAACAGAGCCATAACTATTCTCTCCTGGACTACCATATCCACTACTTTTGTTATATTCCATTTTTAAATTAAAAATAAATAAAGATATTTTAATCTTTCTTAAATTCTGCATCAACGATATTATCATCTTTCTTTTCTTCTTGACCAGCTTGTTGATACATCTTGGTTCCAATGTCTTGTACGACTTTGTTGACTTTATCCATTTGTTTTTTTATTTTTTCAATATCTTCAGACTTCAAATCTTCTTTCAAAGCTTCGATTTCTTTAGATATCTTTTCTTTAGTTTCATTATCAACTTTGTCGCCATACTCATCCACCATTTTCTCAGCACTGTAAACTAAACTATCTGCATGATTTCTAGTTTCAATGGACTCAGCTTTCTTCTTATCTTCTTCAGCATACTTCTCAGCATCTCTGATTGAACTCTCAATATCTTTCTTATCCATTCCAGACCCGCCTGATACAGTAATTTTCTGAGTTTTTCCAGTTCCTAAATCTTTTGCTGATACGTTGACAATTCCGTTGGCATCGATATCGAATGTAACTTCAATCTGCGGTATACCTCTAGGTGCTGGCGGAATTCCAACTAAATCAAACCTGCCTAAAGACTTGTTGTCAGCAGCCATTGATCTCTCACCTTGCAATACATGAATAGTTACTGCAGGTTGACTATCAGCAGCTGTGCTAAACACTTGAGATTTCTTAGTTGGAATAGTAGTGTTTCTCTCGATTTGTTTAGTAAATACACCACCTAAAGTTTCAATTCCTAAAGATAACGGAGTAACATCTAATAATAATACATCTCTGATATCTCCTTTAAGAATTCCTCCTTGAATTGAAGCACCTAAAGCAACAGCCTCATCAGGATTGATAGACTTGTCTCCTTCTTTGTTTAACAATTCTCTAACTTTTTCTTGAACTGCAGGAATTCTAGTAGAACCTCCTACTAACAAAATTTTATCAATTTTAGAAGGATCTAAATCTGCATCTTTCAAAGCTTGCTTGACTGGTTTTACAGTTCTTTCAATTAAATGCTTTGTTAAATCATTAAACTTAGCTCTAGTTAATGTTACTTCTAAATGTTTTGGACCAGAAGCATCCGCACTTATGTAAGGCAAACTAATAGTAGTTGTTAATGAACTAGACAATTCAATCTTAGCTTTCTCTGCAGCATCTTTCAATCTTTGCATAGCTACTCTGTCTTCTTTTAGATTAACACTATTTTTTTTCTTGAAATCGTCTGCTAAGAAATCCATGATAACTTCATCGAAATCATCTCCACCTAATCTGTTATCTCCACTGGTAGACTTAACTTCAAATACACCATCTCCTAATTCTAAAATGGAAACATCAAAAGTTCCACCACCTAAATCATAAACTAAAACTGTGTGCGCTTCAGATTTATCTAATCCATATGCTAACGCAGCTGCCGTTGGTTCGTTGATAATTCTTTCTACTTCAAACCCTGCAATCTTACCAGCATCTTTTGTAGCTTGTCTTTGAGCATCGTTGAAATAAGCAGGAACAGTGATAACTGCTTTTGTTACTTTTTCTCCTAAATAAGCCTCAGCATCATTTTTAATTTTTCTTAAAATCATAGCTGATACTTCTTCTGGCGAATAATCCTTGCCATCGATAGTAACCTTTTCATTAGTACCCATAATTCTTTTGATACTTCTTACAGTATGCAATGGATTTGCAACAGCTTGTCTCTTTGCAACTTCTCCAACTACAATATCATTTCCTTTGATTGTAATTACACTTGGGATAGTTCTTCCACCTTCTGCGGATGGAATTATGACTGGTTTGTTACCTTCTAACACAGCAATAGCTGAGAAAGTTGTTCCTAAATCTATACCTATGATTTTTGCCATTTTTTTACTCCTTTGTTCCTATGATTACCTTTGCAGGTTTGATCACGACGTTGTTTCTTTTGTATCCTTTTTCTACTACTTGGATTTTATTTTTATCTAATTCTTTGTTAACTGCAATAGCCTCATGCACTTCTGCATTGAAACTATCTTCGTTAATTTCTTCAACACCATTTTCTTGGAATATTTTGTTGAATTGATTATAAATTAACTTCATACCATCATCTAACTTAGGCGCCCTATCAAAATTATCTTTGACTTCAAGGAACTTTTTTAGTACGTCGTTAGTGATTGATTCTTTTAATTGTATTTTTTCTTTGTCGACTCTATTTTTAAGATTAATAAAATCAGCTTGTAACGATTTTAACTCGTTTAAATAGAGTTCTTCCTTGGATTCCTTGCAATCTTCACATCCATTACATTCGTTTTCTTCCATTTTCTTGTAGACCTTAGCTCAACAGGATTTGGTTAAACAGAACTTATTTATATAGTTACCGGTTGATATGTATTGTAACATTAAAGGGTCTTTGAAAAAGTAAAGTTTTTAAAATACAATGAATATAGATTAAATCTTGAATATAAATGGTAGATTGCTTAATTTGTAGAAAAACCAATAATGAATTTTTTGGGAATTTGTTTAATAGCCAATATTGTTCTAGTTGCAAGAAAAAAAGGAAGAAAGTATTTGATATTTTATATTATCATAAATTAGCAAAACCTTTTTATTCATCAATAGAAAAATATCATGCCAAAATGCCTAAGGGGACATTTACAGATGAATTTTTCATAGGTAAAAATAAGATATTAGTTAATGATATTATTCGTAGATTAAAAGATAATCCATTAACATTAGAGAATATTAGTGAAGCTATGGAATATATAAAAGAGATAGAAAAAATGCACAATAGAGAAAAACAATTTAAGATTAGGGAAGAAGCTGAAAAAAAATATTATGGTAAAGCTAAAAATAAACGCCAATCATTCTCAGAAGATGAAATAGATTCAATTTTAGCAAAATTTGGAAATAAATGTGCAATTTGTAGTAAAGATGAAGGTTTACATATTCATCACAAAGATAGAAACCCTAGTAATAATCAATTAGATAACTTAATTGTTTTATGTAGCATATGTCACAAAAAAATACATATGAAAGTTAGATAAAATTTCTATAAATTGGGTGCCGAAAGTTTTAAATAGTTCGGGTGCCTATGAAAATTAAATGTTTGGAAGCAATCTATCTCCTTTAGAAAAATTAGGACAATTAATAGGTTTGATTATTATTTTTGTAGTTGTTTATTTTTTGGGGAAATGGATTAGAAAACAAGCACTAGGTAAAAAATGAAGATTATGAAAGTGGTTGATAAGAAAATTGGTGATGTTGTTTATTACAAATACAGGATTAATTTGCCAAAAGATATTGTTGAAGAAAATAAACTATTAGACAAGGAACTTAAAGTCAAATTTGTAAGAGACAGTATTGTAATTGAAAAAGAAAATTAAAATTTTTGATTGTCTTTTGTTAATTGTTCCTGATTTGCTTTTGTAAAAATAAATATAAATTTATGTTTTACCATCTTCATTGTTAAATAATTTTTTTGTGATAGTTCTAACAAATCTTTTCTTGCAGTTTCATAAACAATATGGAACATTTCTTGAAATTCTCTAATAGTATAATATTTATTCGGCGAGCTCATAATTTCTTTAAGAATACTGGCTTGTCTAAAACTAATTTCTTTTAACTCCGTTACTAATTTATTTGTTGCAATTTGTTCTTTTTGTTTTCTTTTGATATAATCAGTCATATCATTTAAAGCATTACTAATTGCTTCTATATTAAATAGAATAAAATAAGTTAAATCATTTTCATCAGTTTCTGAATAAAGATAAGCTCTACCATAATTCGCTTTTGAAGATAAAATTTTTCTTGAAATGGGAGTATATTCAAATAACCAATATCCTTTAGAAATAACATACCAATAAAATATAGCTCTAGCAGTTCTCCCATTACCATCATTAAATGGATGTATATACCCTATCAAAAAATGTAAAATTATTCCTTTTATAATTGGATGAATGAATTCATCTCCTTCTTCATTAGCAAATTTACATAATTCTTGAATTAAACTTGGAATACTTTGATATTCTGGAGGTTTATGAAATACCCTATCTAATACTTGATTATCTCCAACTACAATTTCATTATTATCTCTTAATCTTCCTTCATCTTCTTTATTTTCAAGGGTGTCTTTTGTTATACTTTTTTGGATTTCTAGTAAAAATTTTTCAGATAATTTTTCTTCTTTTCTTTCTAAAATCATTTTTAAAGTATTGTAACCATTTAATATCATTTTTTCAGATTGTGTTTTTGGTTTTCTATTCTGCCTTAGCATTTCTTTTGCTATTTTTCTTGTTGTTGCAGCTCCTTCTAATTGACTTGATGCAATTGCTTCTTCCATTAAAGAGCTAATAATATATCTTTCCTGTCCATGTTTATGAATAATCCTATCATCAATTTGTAAATTTCCTGCTGATTCCTTATCTAAAAAATGTAATTTTTTTAGGGTATTTGGCTGTAATACATATCTAAATACAAACCCATTAAATTTCAAAGAAATATATTTTTCATTTCTAAATATTTTTATTAACGCCCAAATTTTTTTAGGGTCTATATTTTTTGGTATGGGCATTCTTCTCAATTTATCCCAATGAAGATATTCATTATTACAGTCAATTATAAACTTAAAAATCTCTTTATCTTTAATTAATTCAAAAATGTCTTCATTATTTTCAGATAAAATTTTTCTCCAATGTTCTGGTTTTTCAGGGATTTCCATAATTACTAAATATGTAACTATTAGTAGTTTATAAACATTACTATTTTAGTAGAAAATAGTAGAAAATAGTAATGTTAATATTCGGGCACCGAAAGATTTATATACTTCGGGTGCCTAATAATAAGTATGGAAAACATAGAATTAATGTGTAGATTTTGTAAGTCTCAAAATGTTGTTAAAAGAGGCTTTAGAACTACTGAAAACAGAGGAACTATCCAAAGATTCTTCTGTAAAGATTGTAAGAAAAAGTTTACTTTAGATGATGGTTTTTTGAGAAAAAGAAACACACCTGAAAAGATTACTCAATCACTTCACTTATACTTTTCTGGAGTTAGTCTAAGGAAATCCCAAGCACATTTAGGTGTATTCTATCCCCATAATGCTTCACATATGACTATTTTGAGATGGATTAGAGAATATTCTAGTTTGGTTGGGAATTACGTTGATAATCTTAAAGTTCAAAATAGTGATTCTATTTCCTTTGATGAAATGGAATACAAAACCAAAGGAAAGCAATCTTGGTTTATTGATGTTATTGATATGGAAACAAGATACATTCTAAGCTCGGGATATTATTACAGCAGAGGTATGAACGAAATGAGGGAAGTCTTAAGAAATGCCAAACAAAGGTCATTAAATCGAGTTATGAGATTTGATACTGATGGACTTAATATTTATCCACAAGCATTAAAGAAAGAATACAATTTCAACCCTAAAAGAAGTTCTGCAATTCACAGAGTAACTAAAAGTACAGATAAAGCATTTAATTGGAAGATTGAAAGATTACATAACAATATTCGAGAGAGAACTAAGATTATGAGACAATTTAATCAAATAGATTCAGCTAAATCAATAATGAAAGGTTATGAAATATTTTATAATTTTTGTAGAAAACATCAAGCACTTAACAAATATCCTTATGAGCTAGCACTTCCAGAATTAAATTTGGGAACTAACAAATGGTTAGATTTGATTAGATTAAGTAAAAAATAAAAAAATTATTTTTTAAATACAATTTTAATTACAATATATGCAACTCCACCGCCGACTAAAATAAATACTATACTTTTAGTCCAAGTAATGAAATCTTCTAATAATTCTGGTCTTTGAAAACCAAATATAGCATATAAAACCGCAAAAACAATTATAACTATTGCAAACCATTTTCCTATACTTGCCATTTCTTCATCTAATTCTAAATCTACTTTGTTTATATTATCTTCCATTTTTATCCCTCTGTTGATTATTAAGCCCCTTAGACGTTACAATGCACTGTTGATATGGCTTTGCCCATTTATTTTTTCTTTACTTGCTTTCGTAATATTTACCATCTGAAGCTATTAATTTCAGTTGGTTATAAATTGTAACCACCTCACTTTCTTCTTCTTTCAATCTCAGTCTTCGATAAAATAATTCTAAGAAAGTTTTGAACTTTGGTTACCATGTGAAATCATATGCTTGAGATTCCACCATAAAAATCTTGAACTACTACTATCTTCCTCGCTATATGCTTTTTTCAAATTATTTTTCATTTCATCCTTGGCCCTGTTTAAAGATTCTTCTACTGTATTGTTTTTTAATAAGGACTTAATAAAAAGTAATGATGGTTCAAGAAACAACTTAGCTGTATTATCTTCAAGAGGCTTGGTTGTTTTATTTGATTCATAACAAAAGATAAAATCATCATCATATCCAGTATAACTTAAAGCACCTTTTTCAACAGCTTCTCTTCCTAAATTTTTCGCAGATCTGCAAGAAATAGCATATACAATTTTATTTTTCAATAGATAATCATTTTTATTTGCTATAACCAAAGGCTCATTCTTATGGCCTGTAACTATATTATCATCACCATGCCCATTCCAAAACAATTAAGTTCGGACAAAAAGTGTTTATCCTGCTTTCAAATTCTTTTTTATTAGCTTTTTCTCTGTTTAAGTCTAATACTTTTATGTTTTTATTCTCTGCAAAAGAAATAGCCTCTTTGCACCAGCATGACAAATAATAAGTTGTGTCATCATGTTCTGGTCTAGTCAGAAGTAAAGTACTCATTAGATTACTCCATCTTTAATTGCACGCAGAAATCCTAATTCTATCTCCATAATTTTTTTGCCTATTTCATCATTATTCTTAACACGTTTTATCAGTTCTTCCTTTGTAAACTCTCCAAAATGTCCAATAGAAATCTTTTTATTTGAAGGCATTGCTTCTAATCTTGCAATTACAATTTCTTTTACTTCTTCGTTCATATTATCTCCAAAGCGTCTAATTTTTTTAATATCTCAGTAGATTTTTTAGTTTTGTTATAAACCTCAATATAAACAACATTCCAAGTTATAGGCTCTTTATCAATGACTAAAATAATCTCTTTTCTTAAATTTAAAGGTATATCAGCATAAATTTTAAGGAATCTTTCTCTTAATCCTTCTTTCATATTCTTTAAGATTATTTCTCGGAATATAAACTTTTCTTGTCAAATCCTGAAAATCTTTCAGAAAAGATATTGTCAT